>DATIHS010000058.1:0-2507 GCA_035480475.1 Patescibacteria group bacterium | reverse complement strand
ACGCGTGACAGCTTGTGGGCGCAAGCCGAACACAACGGCCAGCATTTTTGGCTGGTCGACACCGCCGGTATTAAAGAGGCAGAAGACGACTTTGAATTTACTATCCAGGAACAGATCCAGCAGGCAGCTGACAGCGCAGACGTAATTTGGGTTGTGATTGAAGCCGATGTGCTCATTAGCGACGAGGACCGGCGTGTCGCCACTATGGCTTTAAAGACACGCAAGCCGGTCTTTTTGGTGGTGAATAAAAGCGATAAACAGCCGAAGGCTCGGGCTGAAGATTACTTAAAACTAGGTATCAAACCCGTGCTTTTAACCAGCACTACACAACATCGTGGTATAGGGGCGTTGCTCGACGAGTTGGCCGCAGTTGTGCCAAAAGTAACGGTTGAGCAAGCCGATGACCGCATTCATGTGGCATTGCTAGGCCGCCCCAATGTGGGTAAGTCAGCACTGTTTAATAGTTTAGCTAAAAAGCAACAGGCAATCGTGGCCGACCGGGCAGGGACTACCCGAGACATCAACCGCGCGTCCATACGCTACCAAGGTCACGAGATTGAGTTGATGGATACAGCAGGTATCCGGCGCAGCGGCAAGATCCAGAAGGGCGTCGAACAGTTTAGCGTCATCCGTTCGCTGGCCGCAATTGAGCAAGCCGACATCTGTCTGCTACTGATGGACGCGACCGAATTGCATGTCACGCTCGACCAAAAGATTGCCGGGATGGTCAAAGAAGCGGGTAAGGGACTAATCCTCGTGGTGAGCAAGTGGGACACCCTTGAAAAAGATGCCTTTACGCGTGATAGCCTGGCGCCCCAGCTGGCGACCGATTTTGATTTTGTGCCGTGGGCACCGCTTATTTTTACCAGCAGTGTAACGGGACAGAATGTGACCAAGCTCTTTGATTTGGTCTTGGAGATTCATTCGAACCGCTACAAACGCATCAAAACCACCGAGCTCAACCGGTGGCTACGTGACGTAACAGACAAGCACCCACCAGCTGGGCTCAAAAACCGCTCGCCCAAGCTGAATTACATGGTGCAGGAAGACCAAGAACCAATAAACTTTAAGGTTTATGGCGCGCATACCAAGTTTTTGCACTGGAGTTACAAGCGTTACCTGGACCGCAAGCTACGCGAGCACTTTGGGTTTGAGGGGACACCACTCAAATTGTGGTTCTTTGAAAAGCACGAAGCCCACAAACACGGCCAAAAGCCAGCGGAATAACTGGACACCTGCGCGTATCTGTTGCACACTTTAGGGCATGGCATTATTCCAGAAAAAACCGCAGATGGGCACAAACGCGCCCGTTTATACCCTTGGCTTACAAAAGACCGTTCTGATTATTGGCTTGGGTAACGTCGGTAAGGAATATGAAGGCACACGACATAACATTGGCTTTGCTTGTGTTGACCGGCTGGCTGAGAGCCAAGATTTTGCATCATGGACAGAAAAAAAAGACCTGAAAGCTACCGTTACAACTGGTACCGTTGGTGATACCAGGGTTGTTCTGGCCAAGCCAAACACCATGATGAACCTCAGCGGTGAGGCCGTCCAAGCCGTTAGCCATTTTTATAAGGTCAACCCGCAAGACACGGTAATTGTGCACGACGAGCTTGATATAGATTTTGGCCAAATTCGGACGCGTATGGGCGGCAGCTCAGCAGGGAATAACGGCATTAAATCGGTCATGCAACATCTTGGCGAAGATTTTGGACGGGTCCGTGTGGGTATAGGGCCCAAACAGCCAGAGCAAATGGATAGCGCTGATTTCGTTTTGGCCAAATTTTCTAGTAAAGAGCAGAAACAGCTCAAGAACTTGTTTCAAGAATCCACGGCCGTCTTGACTGAGTTCATCTACGCCAGTCAGCTGCCCGTCGAAACCCGTAATTTCTTAGTTTAAAAATGAGCCTCTAGAGGGGGTGGGCACCACTAGAGGCTCATTAACGGGCATCACGCTTTTTTGGTGGTGCCCAATATAACACCCTTCAACCCACCCAGCGAAGCATCGAAACACCAAAACTCCTTAAAGTGCCGTGCCGTTCTGCCGAAGCAGACGCATCTTGGGGACTCGCTTTGAATCACCGATAGCTGCCACAAGGACAGTTATGGGGGTAGTTAAAGGGGTTAGTATGTTTTAGAGCGCCGCCCACCGTAATTTGTGGCAGGCTGCACACAATAAGTGGAGGGTAACAACTTATGAGGCACGCTCTAAAACAATCTAACAACTGTTAGAATAGGGGGTATAAGGTGCATAAAATACCCTAAAGGTACTTTAGAATTGCCATTTTAGCAAAAGCAGTACATAATGTCAATATCAAAGTAGTATTTTGTTGAAAACGCAAACATCTGCTACTTAACCACTGTTGGCTGAGATTTCATTTTTTGATAACAAATTTTGGCTACAATACTCGACCTATGGGGCCGCTCGCACCAATCCACCACCTAAAACCACAGGACGCCTTGTTCCCCAGGTCACTCGTTGGTATTTCGAGTTCGCCAAAAGA
>DATIHS010000057.1:0-8163 GCA_035480475.1 Patescibacteria group bacterium | reverse complement strand
AGAATGAAAGGTCTGCCAATTCGTAAACAAATAGCTGTTGACGATCTGGTCGGCATTAAGCTGTTGAAGGCGTGCTCCTAAGACCGCCCAAGCAGTCGTTGATGAAACAAGTACTGCGAGAGCAAGCCTGAGAAAAACACGGTCGCTCCAATTTGTAACCGTCTTGTTTGCTATCCGATTAACCTTTAGCGACCGCGTGGCAGTTTTTGTAGCTTTTGCGGATGGCTTTTTGGCGGTAGTTTTTTTAGGTGTAGCTTTTTTAGCTTTAGTTTTCGTCGTGGCCATATTTACCCTTTCCGCGGGGGAAGAGCCGTTGATAGGCAGCAAAATTCCAGCAGACGATTAGTGCTAGGGCACACGAACGGATAACAAAAACGGAGGCGTGATGCTGGAAAAGATCGACTGCTAAAAGCGTAAAGCCATAGTTCCAGACTGTTAGTAGACCGTACAAAACGAGCTGTTTGCCAACAATGTGAGGTGTTTTTTCGTGGTTTTCAAAGGCAATAATTTTTTGCAGAAGGAAGGCTATGACAAAGCCGACCCAAAAACTAATGGCAACTGCATGGACGGGGCTGAGACCGAGCCCAACCTTTAAGCCAAACAGCGTCAGCAATTCCATAGCATAAGCTATGCCGCCGACCAAACCGTACCGGATAATAAGACGCTCAGGCATTAGTTGTTTGATATGCCCGCTGAGCGCTCTCGATCAATAACGTAGAGCGGTCGTTGTTTAGTTTGGTTATGTATATGCGAAACATAGAGCGATAGTAAACCTTGTGACAGCAGTACTACCCCCAGTAGAAATAGCACTAAGACGCTCAGCAAGGCATTGCCACTTATGCGCCAGTGCCAGGGATCTCTTAATATGAACTGCTCGAGACATATTGTTAGCCCGAGCAAAAATGTGCCCATTGTAATAAAAAAGCCAAGGTAGGCAAATAGATGGAGCGGTACCGGACTCAAGGAAACAATACTGTTTAAGGCCAGGTTCACGAGTTTGCGGGTACTATAGGTAGGCTTACCAGCACCACGAGGCTTTGGGATAAAGCTAATGTAAGCGGCTTTAAAACCGAGCCAATCAATTAAGCCACGCGTCAGCCGGTCGGTCTCTTGCAAGCGCAAAAACTCCTGTTGAACGGTCTGATCAATCAGCCGAAAGTCAGTCGAACCAGGTACCAGTTTTTGTGGCGTCAGCCGGTTAAACGTAAAGTAAAACAGTTTTGAGAGTAGTCGCTTGGAGAAAGTTTGACCGTCATTGGTTTGTCTGACACCAACCACCACTTTCGCGCCCAACCGCCACTTTTCTAAAAACTGCGGGATGAGTTCTACTGGATGCTGGCCGTCCCCGTCGAGGGTTATGATAGCCTGGCCTTTGGCATGAGCGATGCCAGCTGTGAGAGCGTTTTCTTTGCCAAAATTACGTGATAGCGCAACCAGGCGTATGGTAAGTTGTGGTGTTTGGGTCTTAACCCATGCCTGGATAAGCTCGGCCGTCGTGTCGGTGCTACCATCATCGCAATAAATCAGCTCGGCAGTAAGCTTGAGGGGTAGCAAAACGGCGAGTAGCGCTTCGTGAAAAGCGGTGAGACCATCCGCCTCGTTATAAACTGGTATCACGACAGACAGTGAGACGTCTTTAGTTTGAGCCATACTGGCAGTCATTATAACAAAAGAGGTGGCGTTCCCAGTCTATCCTCAGACATTGGAAAGCATAAGCGTCGACACAAAAAATGTGCTAGAGTCAAATTATGACGAAAAAAGCGGCTCGTTTGTTGCAAGCCCGCCTTCTGGGCGTGACCCGTGCCCATTTTTGGTACGCCGGTTTCTTTGCTATTGCAATCGTCGTCTATGATGCCACCCACTTGGTGCCGCGTGAAAACATTGCCCAGCGTTGGATGGCCGCAGTAGTGTTGCTTATTGCCAGCACGGTAGTCTGGTATCTCGTCCGAGCGGCTGACAGACCGGACAGTTTCTACGTGGCGTTGGTTAATGCCTTGGTTATTACCGATATTCTATTCGCTGGTGTCATGATTTACCTAGACAGAGGCATGGCGAGTCGCAATGTTGCCTTGTTTGCCATACCTATTACCGTTTCGGCTATCCTCAACAGTCGAAGTGCTATTTTTGCCGCCGCAGCTATGAGTACAGCCGTCTACGTTTTTGCCGCTACAAAGTATTTTTATGACTACTTCAATGAGGGTTACAAAGCTGAGTTATACGCTGTCTTATTCTTCTATAGTGCCAGCTTTTTTGTGCTAGCCGGCATTGTGTGGGCCATTATGCGCTACCAAAAATTGTCGTAAAATTGTCGAAAAATCGACAAAAATCGTAAAAAACTCAGCATTTCTTCAGGAAATGAGGCATACTAGGTGGTATGAGAATTCTAGTAGTAGAGGACGAACACAAAATTGCCAACGCCATAAAACGCGGGCTCGAACAGGAAAGTTATGCCGTTGACGTTGTCTATGACGGTGACAATGGCCTAGCCATGGCAACGACTGAGCCAAATGACCTCGTTATTCTCGATCGAATGTTGCCCGGCAATTACGATGGGTTGCAGATTGTTAAAGAAATGCGTGACCAACAGATTCATACGCCAGTGCTGCTGTTGACAGCCAAAGACGGTATTCGCGACCGTGTGCAAGGTTTAGACAGTGGCGCCGACGATTATTTGGTAAAACCTTTTGCTTTTGAAGAACTTTTAGCCCGCATACGGGCCCTTTTGCGTCGCCCACAGGACCAACTGGAGGTTACCCTCGCCTATGCCGACATTGAACTCGACCCTGCCAACTTCCGGGTGACCCGTGCTGGCAAGCCCATTACGCTTACCCATAAAGAGTTCGGTCTCCTGGAATATTTAATGCGTAACCCGGGGCGTTTACTGACTAAAGATATGATTACGCAACACGTGTGGGACTATGATGCTGATATTTTGCCAAATACGGTAGAGGTCTATATGGGCTATTTACGCAATAAGATCGAAAAGCCGTTTCGCGGCAAACCGCTGATCAAGACACGCCGTGGTTTTGGTTATATGTTCGGCGAGCAATAGGCTATGTTCCGTTCGGCGTTGGTTAAACTGACAGGGCTCTACTTGCTCATCTTGATGCTCGTAAGCCTCTTTTTTAGTTTCAACGTCTACCGGATTGCTACCTTCGAGGTAAACAATCGTCTGCGGCGACAAGGTGACTTTTTCACTAATTCACCGGGCTTTAGCCCAGATGGTAATGGACCGAATAGAGGGCCGAATCCTTTTGAGCAAGAACGCGTTGACGAAGTTGAGGCTAGTCAGCAGCACATCTTGCTGCAGCTTCTGTACGCCAACCTGGCAATTCTCATTTTTGGTGGGGCGGGTAGTTATTTTTTGGCTCGTCGCACGCTGGAGCCTATAGAGGAAGCGCACGACGCCCAGGTTCGTTTTACGGCTGATGCGAGCCATGAATTGCGCACCCCGCTTGCTGCTATGCGGGCCGAAACTGAGGTTACCTTACGCAACCCCGGGCTCGACATTGAGGAGGCCCGTGAACAGCTCAAGAGCAATCTCGAAGAGCTTGAGCGACTTACAGCATTATCGGATGGCTTATTGCAACTGGCGCGCGGCATTGATACAGCTTCTCTCGATGAGACGGTAAAACTCGCTGGTATCATTCAAACCGCATCGGCCCAAGTAAAGTCCCTGGCCAGCGCCAAGCACATCGAGCTTAAACTCCCTCCCACCAAAGCCTTCAAAGTACATGGCAGCAAGACACAACTCGTGCAAGCCTTGGTTATTTTGCTCGATAACGCTATTAAATACAGCCCTCCGCATAGCCACGTTTTATTAAAGTTGCTTGCCACCCAGCAACAGGCTACCATCGAAGTCATTGACCAAGGTCGCGGAATTGCAGAAACTGACTTGCCGCATATTTTCGAACGATTTTACCGTGCCGATAGTTCACGTACCCAAGCCGATGTACAGGGCTATGGCCTTGGGTTACCTATTGCCCACCAAATTGTTGAAGCCCATGGTGGCGAACTCGCTGCCACAAGTACACCAGGCGAAGGAAGCCGATTTACTATAAGTCTTCCCCTAGCCAAAGCATAATCGACAGTATGTAAGTTTGCTACACTGTAAGCAACGCTTATGGTTAAGCCAAAATCCCTCATTACTGATGTACCAGTAGCAGCAGAAGCCCGTGAGGCATTATTAGAACGTTTGTTCGCGAGCCAACTGCCCCATAATGGCGAACTCTTTGTGCCTGGTGATGACTTCTACGGTCATCAATCGCCACGCGAGCAAGCTGGCCATATGTTGGTGCAATTGTGTACTTGGCTTGGTATCAAACCTGGTTATATTGCCCTCGAGATTGAAAATAGTGATCGGGATGTGCCAGCCAGTCGCTACCGGATCTATATTGACCAGAGCAGCCTCATTAACGAGTTTGTGTTGGCGGCGGTCTTGGCCCATGCCCTTTGCCGTTATTTGCTTGAGGAGCGCAAACAGATCCGCTTGCCGTTGCCAGACCAACAAGCCGCCCTGCTTACAACCGCAACTGTGCTATTTGGTCTGGGTCTGGTCATCAGTAATGGTATGGTTCCGGGGCATGCTTGGCTGCCAAACGGCCGGGTCAAAAAAAGTACTCTCACTACCCTGCTGCCTGATATTCCAACCGAGCAATACACCCATTTACTAAAAGGTTTTTTGCGACGCTACGACATACCTTTGTCGGTTTATGCTTTTGCCCTTGCCCCTTGGACTGCGCATCGGTTAAAAGTCCCTTTGCCACATCATACGACTAAGGTTGTTGCAGCAGCTAAACATCGTGTGTTGATGGAGCGCATGAAACTGGCTGGCGTGGCCTGGTTACTGTTTGTAAGCTTGGGGATTGGTAGTTTTGTCCTTTTCCAGCGAGCCAAACCTTTTTCACCACAATTTAAAGCCGCTAATGATCAGGTCAGCTTATTGGCACAATTGATACAGACGTGTGAGAGCCAAGTTGCGTACGACCGCCAATACACTGACACAAGCGATATTCAGAGCCAACGGGTGGTGCAAGCCGAAGATAACCGTTGCCAAAGTTTGCATAACCAATATGACTCTGCGGTAGCTCACCGAGACAGCCTGGCGCATTAACAATTAGGTGTATACTAGCGCTATGCAGCCGCGTCCGGAGAAACTCTGGCACATTGAACTCGCCGTGGTGGTGGCGATTATTTTCCAAGTTGTTTTATCAGCACACTTAAATATTCTGCCCAAATACTTCTTGCTGGCTTTAGAAATTGTCCTACTCATTGGCCTGCATTTTAGCCAGGTGGCTGGTGATGGCGAAACAGCCCGCTTGCGACGTTTCGTAGGCATTGCACTAACGGCGGTTGTGTCCTTTGCCAATATCGTTTCATTAATTATGGTCTGTTACGCCCTCATCCAAGGCAGCCAAGATGTAACGGGAAAGCAGTTGCTGCTGTCTGGGGTTCTGATTTACATCACCAATGTTATTTTATTTGGCCTGTGGTACTGGCAACTCGATGGCGGTGGTCCCGGCGGCCGTGGTACCCACCGTCCACCCGTGGATTTCCTGTTTCCACAAATGAACACCCCTGATAAGGTAACAGAGGAGCCAGACTGGCGACCCTTATTTTTTGACTACCTGTATGTGTCTATTACCAACGCCACAGCCTTTAGCCCTACCGATACCATGCCCCTCACACACCGAGCCAAATTCTTAATGGGCTTACAAGCCCTCGTTTCACTAGCCGCCATTGCTCTGGTAGCTGCCCGTGCGGTTAATGTCTTGGGTTAACTTTGATCACGAAGCTCGTCTAATCACGGCGCCACGGTAAACTCGCCAAAAGTGTCTGGTGCATCATGGTCGTGAAAGAGATGGGTGCCAGATTCGTTGAGATTAATCGTTTTAGGGTAGCCCTTCTGGATATTGAACTCTGCTTCGCCACCGTACACTTGATGCTGTGGATGGGGACCAAAGGCAATCTCACGCTGTTGGTTATCGGTATTGATAAACGTGAGGGTATCGCAAAGATGTGCGTCGGTATGAAATGGCGTGGCTTTGCCATCTTTAATGGTAACAATGTGATTAGCATATACCTCCTGGCACGCACCTGTTTTTACGCCGCCTACCTGAGCAAGACCCTCATCCTGGGCGAGTCTTGTAGTTACGTCCGACGGTGATATGTTCCGGTACAGGTTATTCATAATAAAAATGGAACCTCCGACTACCACCAGAATGATAGACGCCGTGCCGAGAAAGAAAACGACGTTGTATAACGGCTTTGGACCGCGCCCCAAATGGAGGAAAAAGAAGATTTGAATAGCCATTTGCAGGACCGCAAATCCGAGAATCGTTGCCAACAATGAGGTGCCAGTCACAGTCTTACTGGCCACCAAATAATACGGTATAACTGTCGACACTAAGGACAGCAAGTAACCAATGATGTAGGACTTAGTTGTTTTCTGCTCTTTTTTCATACGAAAGCCCTCAGATAGACGATGGTAAAGATAAAGATCCACACGACATCCAGGAAGTGCCAAAAGAGGCTCAGCATAGACAACTTCCGTACCATCCGTGGTGTAAGACCACGTTTAGCAATAAATATGAGGGTGATCGCCATCCATAGCAAGCCTGAAGTAATGTGCAGTCCATGTGTGCCAACCAACGTAAAGAATGAAGAAAAGAAAGCGTTTGAAGATATGGTGTGGCCGTCATGGATGAATTCCCTGAATTCTTTCAACTCCAACATAAGGAAGGCGAGGCCTAGGATAAACGTTACGTAAAACCAAGCCAACACTTGCCGTTTATTACCTAGCCTGGCGGCAATCATTCCGAGACCACACGTGAAACTACTCGTAAGGAGGATCAGCGTTTCGGCTAAAGCAAGGTGAAGGCTAAAAAGTTCCCGTCCCGATGGGCCGCCCGAGGTATTACCATTGAGCACAGAATACACGGCAAAGAGGATTCCAAACATCAACAAGTCTGTCATCAAGTAGACCCAAAAGCCGAACATCGCCCGTTCATTGGCGACTTTTTCGTGATCGGCTTCGACTGTCGTTATCTGGTGCGCCATCGTTTTCCCTTTATAATCCCCCATGCCCACGTCACAACAATTGTCACAAATTCCATCAGGCCCATTTCTTCTTCGTCACTGGCCTGATCAGCCAGTATGGCACGCGCCTTTTCTTTTTGTGCCCGCTCAGATTCCAGCTTTTGCACTTCTGCCGCGGTTAAGGTATGTTCAATATCTTCCTTAAAGGTCCTCAAGACTACACACACAATAACGCCAATCATACTCACAACAATAAGCCACACAATATGCCAGACAAAGCCAAAACCGGCGAGAAAAGCGAAGATTGAAATGTATATGCCGGCAGCTATGTTTTTTGGCATATGTATATCTTCAAAAGCCGGCTTTGGTAAGCCTTGTTTTTTCATTTCCCAATACGCATCACGGGTAGTGACTTCCGGTAGAACGGTAAAGTTATAGTCGGCCGGTGGCGATGCAGCGGCCCATTCCAACGTCCGGCCATCCCATGGGTCACCGCCAGTGGTATCACGCAATTTATTTCTTTGCATGAAACTGGCAATAATCTGCACAATCTGGAGTGCCACACCTACCGCAATAATGATGCCACCTAGAAGCATCATAATATAAAACGGCTGCCACCCAGTAGAGGCATCATAATGGTCGAGCCGCCGCGTTGCTCCCATAAGTCCCAATATGTACATAGGAATAAATGACATACAGAAACCAATTACCCAGCACCAAAAAGCATAACGGCCAATCCGTTCATTGAGTTTAAAGCCAGCAATCTTTGGAAACCAATAGGTAATGCCTGCAAAGATACCGAACAGGACTCCGCCAATGACATTTGAATGGAAATGCGCTACCAAAAACAAGCTGTTGTGTAACTGAAAATCCACCGGTGGCACTGCTAAAAGCACGCCAGACATTCCGCCAATCGTGAAAATAGCTACGAACCCAAGAAACCATAGCATTGGTAACGTAAACCGTATGTGGCCTTTGTACATAGTGGCAATCCACGTAAAGAACAATACTGCCGTTGGTATGGCAATAAACATCGTCATAACCCCAAAGAAGGCGTTCACATCGGCTCCAGCACCCATAGTAAAGAAGTGGTGTAGCCAGACGGAGAGTGCAAATGCCGAGACG
>DATIHS010000056.1:0-16113 GCA_035480475.1 Patescibacteria group bacterium | reverse complement strand
TTTGCCGACGTGTTCCGCCAAGTCCAGCAAATTTTCGCTGCTCCTGACCTGGGCAATGCCGTCACTCAAAATGGAGACGACTTTGACTTTGGTGCCTTGCACATCAAGCTCTTCGCCTTCACGCAAGCGGCCGCGGTAGAGCACCGCACGGTGAGTAAAATCGGTATTGTTGTGGTCTTCTGTGAGGAGTAATTCACGCCCTGTCCCATCTTTGTTGATGGCTAGCAAACGGGCTTTTATGACTTTCGTATCATTCAAAACTACTACGTCGCCAGGCTGGACGTAGTCGATTAAATCGCTGTAATGGCGGTGTTCTATGTGGCCGTTTGTCTTGTCTAAAACCAACAGGCGAGTACTGCCACGTTCGGCTGGCGGATGCTGGGCAATCAGGTTTTCGGGCAGGTCATAGTCGAAGTCGCTGATGAGCATGCAGACCATGATACCATAAGGTGATGTGGCAGACCGAAGACAACAAATTACACCGACAATTTGAGTTCAAAGACTTTGAAGAAGCCGTGACTTTCATGAACAAAGTGGCAGCCATCGCCCGAGTACTCAACCATCACCCAACCGTCCACAACACCTACAACAAGGTAGATTTATGGCTTAGCACGCATGACGCGGGCGACGTGGTGACAGAAAAAGATGAGGCCTTTGCTAAACGAGTGGATCAACTTTTTACCGAACCACCGGTAGATAGCGTGGCTGCCTTTCCCCAGCAAATCAAGCTGTATGCCGACGGGGGATCGCGTGGCAATCCTGGCCCGTCAGCTTCAGGCTATGTGCTCATGACCATGGAGGAGCAAATTTTGCACGAAAGTGGCACTTACCTAGGCATTACTACCAATAACCAAGCCGAATACCAAGCCCTGAAATTTGGGCTAGATTACGCCCTGAAGCATGGGGTTAGGGAAGTTGACGTCTATATGGACAGCCTCCTTGTTATTAACCAAATGAAGGGGCTTTTTAAAGTCAAAAACCGTGACTTATGGCCTATTCATAACGCCATCCAAGACCTCGCCAAGCAGTTGAAAAAGGTGACATACACCCATGTCCCACGCGAATTCAACAAGCTCGCCGACGCCGAGGTCAACAAATGCCTCGACGCCCAAACCGAATAGCGCTAGCGGAATTGCTTAATTTACGGTATAATACCCCTGTCAGGTTATCGGCTGGTCGCTTGGGCGTGAGCCTAAGAGGAAAGTCCGGGCAGCGTAGGGAAAGACAGTCGCTAACGGCGACCAGGGGCAACTCTAGGGAAAGTGCCACAGAAACGAAACTGCCTCGCAAGGGGTAAGGGTGAAACGAGTGGGGTAAGAGCCCACAGTCCTGAGTGGTGACACTTGGGAGAGGTAAACCCTGTCTGCTGCAAGGAGATGTGCCCAATACAGGTTTCCCGCCTGGGTATGTCATAAGATCCGCTCGATTTTGCCGGCAACGGTAAAACTAGATAGATGGCTGGCTAAAACAGAACCCGGCTTACGGATAATCTGGCAAGAAATGTAAAAACCGCCTCGCTAAACGGGGCGGTTTTGCTTAATCCCAGGTGCTATTTCGCGGACTTCACGACGGCTTCGAAAGCCTTCGGTTCGTTGACGGCCAGTTCAGCCAGAACCTTGCGGTCGAGATTGACGTTAGCCTTTTTGAGGCCGGCGATCAGCTTGGAATAAGTAGTGCCATTTAGACGGGCAGCGGCGTTGATACGGGCGTTCCAGAGCTGCCGGAACGTACGCTTGCGGTCCTTGCGGTCGCGGGTGGCATTCTCCATAGCTTTGGTAAGAGCTTGCTTACCGCGCTTAATACTCGAGCGATTTGACTTCGTCATGCCCTTAGTGGCGCGGCGTACCTTCTTGTGTTTGGCGTGGCTCGCGACGCCTCGTTTGACGCGCATTATTTAGCCCCTAGACGTAGCTTAATGTTCTTAGCGCTCTTGCCGGTCATGGTTTCCGTACCAGCTAATTTACGCTTACGGCTGGCGCTTTTGTGCTCTAACAGGTGGTTGCCAAATGAATGGCGGCGCAAAACCTTCCCATTCTTGGTAATCCGGACGCGGTCTTTGGTACCGCTATGAGTCTTTAGTTTTGGCATGTCCACTACTCCTTAGCACAAATATTAATTGCTTACCGTTTAGTTGGGGCTGTTGTTCAACAACCACCGTCTCGGCGTACCGCTCGATCACGCGATCGGCCAGTTTAAAACCGATGTCTCGGTGTGCCATCTCACGGCCGCGGTAGAAAATCGTGATTTTAACTTTGTGGCCTTCTTCCAGGAAGCCGGTCACTTTCCTCAGCTTGACGTCCAGGTCGTGATCGCCGATCTTGAGGCCAAAGCGCATCTGTTTCAGCTCAGGATTCTTCGCATTGCGCTTTTGCTTCTGTAGCTGCTTCGTCCGTTGGTAATTGTACTTACCCCAGTCAACGATTTTCGCTACGGGCGGATCAGCGTTCGGGGAGATCTCTACCAAGTCCAATTCGCGGTTCGTCGCCATTTCTATCGCTTCCTGTCGTGACAAAACGCCTAATTGCTGACCTTCTTCGTCAATGACACGTAAGCGGGGAGCTCGAATCTGATGATTCAAGCGGACTTGAGTGCTAATGGACCTACTCCTTAAAGTGAACGTTAGCTGATTCGAAGGTGAATTGTAACAGATAGGGCACTAGAGGTCAACTTTAACTTTAGTGGATTGATCTAGGTTACTGTCACGCGTCTATATTGGATAGCCTCACTAATATGGGGCAACCCAATTGCCCGGCTGTTCGCTAAATCGGCAATGGTACGCGCCACCTTAACTGTGCGCATATAGGCCCGGGCTGACAGGTCTAACTGATGAGCTGCCCGATTCAGGAGAGCCTCGGCCTCGTGGCTGAGCTCGCCGTGCAGCTTGATGTCCCGGTTGGTCAGCTGGGCATTGGTTTTGCCTGGTTCGCTACACCTGTTGGCTTGGCATTGGCGGGCGCCAGTAACCCTATCCTTAATAGTCTGGCTCACCTCCGCCTTAGCGTTATCGTGCAATAAGGTGTCGTGCTCGACGTGTTCAACATCCGCATAAAGGTCCATCCGATCAATGATCGGCCCAGATAGCTTACGCTGATAGTGGGCAATCTGGTAAGGCTGGCAGCTGCAGGTTTTGTGTGAGCCGTAATAGCCACAAGGACAGGGGTTGCTTGTGGCCACCAACATAAAATCTGCCGGATATTGGGCATTGTGTTGGGCGCGGGCAATGGTGATGATCTTATCTTCGAGCGGTTGACGCAGGGCCTCAATGACCGGCCGGCCATACTCCGGAAATTCGTCGAGGAAGAGCACCCCGCGGTGAGCCAAACTAATTTCGCCCGGCCGCGCCTGACTTCCACCACCAATGATGGCAGATTGGCTGGCGCTATGATGTGGAGCCCGGAAGGGTCGTTCGCTAATAATACGGTCGAAGTTATGGCTTGCCAGGCTGTGTAAGTGGGTTACCTCCAGAATTTCATGCAGCTCCATAGCCGGTAAGATGCCTGGCAGGGCTTTGGCCAGCATGCTCTTGCCCGTGCCAGGCGGGCCATTCAACAGGACATTATGGCCACCGGCCGCTGCTATCTCCATAATGCGCTTGGCGCGTACTTGACCACTGATATCGCGAAAGTCCACCTCAGGTGATAAGGTTTCAGGTGAAGGCGGTTGTCCTTCACCTGAAAGCTGCGCTGTTAAACGCTCAAAACCGTTCAAGCCCAGATAAAGCTGTTTTAGGCTCGTAACCGGAACAAGGGTTACGTGAGGAACCAATAAAGCCTGGGCCAGGTTATCAACTGGGACGTAGAAGGTATCGAAGCCTTGAGCCTTCGCAGCCATGAGTTTGCCAATAATACCCCTGACCGCACGTACCTGTCCGGTCAAACCGAGCTCACCTATAAACAGGGCAGGACTCGCCGGGACACTGACTAAATGGGCGGTGTGCATAATGGCGACCGCTATACCTAGGTCAAAGGCGCTACTGTCCTTTGGGACGTCGGCAGGCGCTAGGTTCACTGTGACCCGCTGCCGAGGAAAGCTGATCTTACTTGCATGAAAGGCAGCCCGTATACGTTCCTTTGCTTCATCAACCGCCCGGTTGGCAAAACCTACAATAACCACATTCGGCAGGCCCTGAGTAATGTGGCACTCAATGGTCACCAAGGTAGCCACACCAGCCGATTCAGCAATTGTCTGTACCCGTTCCATACTCAGCTTATTATAAGCTTTGTTTCAGCTAATTGGCTACTGAAAAACTAAAAACGGCCCTGCTTGCTGGGCCGCCTTTAGAATTTTTTTAGCTTTTTGTGTATGTATAACGTATCGTTGCCCCATGAAGGTTTTTCATGGAACAACGGCTTGCGAGAAGCCGTTGTTTCAGATACGTTTTTATTTTTGAGCACTTTTTTTATTCAAGTGCTGAGCTAATAGTAGCGACTCAATTTTAGCTTGTCAACACGATTATGTTAATAATATTACAGTTGTGCATAACTTTTGCCGCTTCATAGTTACAACGATGTAGAAAAAAATGCCTAATTTGGCCATTTTTTGTGTGCTTTTGGCACAGTTTGATAGCTAAAATAGGATCGGTTGTAGTACTAACTTCGCGTGCCAACACAAGCACAAGGGGACCTACCGCAAAAAGCATCTTGTCGATCTTCGGCAGACTCTCCAGGGCGGATATTTAGTAAGTTATGCCTAGAATGTGGCTATAGGAGGGAAAAGCCAATGAGACAACATCCAGACTCCTCATACGAGCCATCCTCAAGAGTAAGCAAATAATAGCTCCCAGGTAGGGTCAAAGCCTAGAAAGACTGTAAAGACTCATGTGGAAACCGCAGAAGCCTTAAAAGGGGCATCAGTTGCTTACATGCATGAGTCTCAATCGCGCTCAAAATAGCGTCAAAATCACCTAAAAATAGGCCAATTTTGGACCCATTTGATCGTTACTCACACCTAACAAATTCACCTCTGAAGAATCTTAACCAAAGGCCACGTCCACCCCAAAATGCTTAAAAATACAAACTATTTAGCTCACAATTTAGTTGTGTCTATAACAACTAAATAAATTGCCTAATTATCCACAAAATTACTGCTTTCAATCTGTATAGTTGTTTAAAAAGCTATATAAAAAGCTTGACCATTTTGACCAAAAGTAGTAGTATTCGAGCACGTAAGTCACACAAACACTTACAAAAACGACGGTTCTCATACCGCTATCGCTCTCCACATAGAGAGCGGTCAGTCAAAGCCAACGGACGGTAAGCGCTAAATAATTTACATATATAGAGCGGATTTACCGTCCAAGGCTCCCAGCAAATTACAAAATGCACTACAATAGTCGTAGTGCATTTATTTATGAAAAAGCTCAATCATCCCTCACTATTGCATAAAATTTTAGTCACAGGTGGACTTTTGGCAATATTGCTTATCTTTATACTGAGTACAGATCCGCACACAATCGCCTTACCCCTTATTATTGTGCCATTTTTACTGATAGGCCTTGTTACTTACCAACTAGTACGCATTATTCTTACCCTTAGAACGCCAAAAAGCTCCTTTACCTATAAGATCGTGCCGCTGATGGTAGCTTTCATGGGAGTTTTATTGTTACTACTTGCTTCTTTACACCAGTTAACCTGGAAAGATACACTACTATTAGCCCTGTTTGGCATACTATTTTGGCTCTATATTTGGCGCGCCGACTTTCTTAAATAAGCCCTTCCAACTCCTTAAAATAAGCAAAAAGCATAATTTCCTTAAATAATGTGTCAACAGAGTCATCTGGGGTATAATAAAAGTAACTATGGAACCAGGACACAATACCCTTAACTCTTCTATGGAATTGCCGCAGCCTCAGGAAAGCACTCCCTCCAACCCGGAGCAGGCAGCCACCAAGCCCGAGGCACCAGCTTCGAAGGCGCCTATTGCTACACCTGCACCAGCCCCCAGCGCCCAGCCATTGACACCCCTCAACAGCGGTGCGCCCACGCCAGCCACCGCAGCAGCTGCCAAACCAACACCTATGAACGATCCTATGATTGCCGACGACGCCGACTTGATAGAGAAGGAGTGGGTGGTTAAAGCCAAGGCCATTGTCGAACAGACCAAAGATGACCCTTATGAACAAAACCGCGAAATGAATAAAGTCAAAGCGAGTTATCTTAAAAAACGCTATAACAAAGACCTTAAGTTGAGCGAAAATTAGGGGGCATAGGGGAAAGACATGGGCATTCTGATCATCAGCCTTATCGTCGTCCTTGTGGTGGCTCTCATTGCCGGCCCGATTATCTTTTTGCAAGCGCGTAAAGTGTTCCGTGAGCAGAAGAACTTTGAACGCGGCCTTAAAATGGTGCCATTGCTTATCCATCTGCCCCCTATGAGCGAAGACACTGATGCCCAGGGCCGTGACGTCCGTGACGTGACTGAGGAAAACATTTCCAAGGCTCAAATAATGTACGACATCATAGCTAGCACTCTGCAGAAGGGTTTCAAGAGCCGTTTTTACGGCCAGCGCCATATTGCCTTTGAAATTGTCGGTTCAAAAGGTTTTGTACATTTTTATACGGCCGTACCTATGGTGCTTGTGGAAGTGGTGAAGCAGGCCATTGTGAGTGCTTATCCGACAGCACGCCTGGAAGAAGTACCCGAACACAATATTTTTAGTCCAGTTGGTAAGATTAGCGGCACGATGGGGGGTGAACTAATCCTAAAAGAACCATTTGCCTATCCGATTGCTACCTACCAGGACCTCAAACGAGATGCGATCCAATCAATGTTAAATGCGTTATCAACGCTTGAAAAAGACGACGGCGCAGGTATCCAGATCTTGCTTCGTCCGGCTATGCCATCATGGCGTAAACACGCCCAGGCGATCTCTAGTAAGAAGCGCAAGGGCAAGGATAGTAAGAAGGGGACAGCATTGGCTGGCAGCTTGCTCAAAGACCTCGCTACCGCGGCTGTCAAACCGCCTGAGGATAAGAAAGACGGTGGCTCCGATAAGGCGGAACTATCGTCACTCGACCAAGCTATTCTCGATTCCATCGATGACAAGACGCGACACGCCGGTTATGAAGTCAACATTCGTGTGGTGGCGTCGTCGAACATCTCACAACGGGCACAGGCCATCCTTAATAATATTGTGGCTACCTTTGCCTTGTTCGATTCGCCTGGTAAGAATGGCTTTAAGTACACGCCGGCCAAAGACATTGAACGCTTTGTCACGGCGTATATCTTGCGCTTCTTCCCTCAGCAAAATAACCAGAGCATTTTAAATACTATTGAATTGGCGACGTTGTTCCACTTCCCGGACCAGGAAAATATCCCGACCTCACAGCTCGAGCGGCAGTCCAGTAAGCAAGTTGACGGCCCACGCAACATGCCTGATGACGGTTTGCTCATGGGCTATAACGTTTTCCGCGGGGCCAAAAAACCTATCCGTTTAGACCTGGAAGACCGCCGCCGTCACATGTATGCCGTCGGTCAGACTGGTGTTGGTAAATCTGTTTTCCTGGAAAACCTGGCCCTGCAGGACATGCTGAGGGGTGATGGCTTTGCCTTTATTGACCCACATGGTGAAACCGTCGAACGGCTCCTGGCCATGGTACCCAAGGAGCGCACTGAAGACGTCATTTATTTCTGTCCCGCCGAGACCGACTACCCCCTCGGTTTAAACCTCTTTGAGGCCACCACAAGCGACCAGAAGGACTTTTTGATCCAAGAGGCCATAAATATGCTCTATAAGTTATATGACCCGCAGCGGCAGGGTATTATTGGCCCGCGTTACGAACATCTCTTCCGCAACGCCGCTCTGACGGTCATGGCCGATCCCGAAGGCGGTAGCTTCATTGATATTCCAAAGCTATTCCGCGACCCGCAGTACGTCAAGCAGAAGCTCAAATATGTGACAGATCCAACCGTGCTGGAGTTCTGGGAGAAGGAAATGCCACAGTCACAGCGTTCCAACGAATTCGGTGAAGTCGTTAGCTGGTTTGTCAGTAAGTTTGGTGCTTTCTTAAGCAACAGCATGATGCGCAATATCATCGGCCAGACCAAAAGCGCCTTTGACCTGCGTGAAGTTATGGACGATAAGAAAATTCTGCTGGTCAACCTGAGTAAAGGGCGAACGGGCGAGCTTAACTCTAGACTGCTCGGGATGATCTTTGTCATGAAATTCCAGGCGGCTGCGATGAGCCGTGCCAATGTTGAGGAAGCGCAGCGGCCGGACTTTTGTCTATATGTTGACGAGTTCCAGAACTTCTCGACTGACTCGTTTGCCACCATCATGTCCGAGGCCCGCAAATACCGTTTGAACCTGATTGTGGCCAACCAATTCACCACTCAACTTTCAGAAGAAATCCGTGACGCCGTGTTTGGGAACATGGGTACGATTGTGGCTTTTCGCGTTGGCCAAAACGATGTGGAAGCTCTGTCGCGCTACTTCAAGCCGATCTTTGAGCCGGACGACTTGCTACGTGTTCCGAACTATAACGCCATTGTCAGGACGCTCATAAACGGTGTACCAACGCAGCCGTTCAGTATGGCAGCACTACCGCCGCTTGGCACACCAAACCCACAACTGGCCCTGGCGTTGAGGCAACTGTCGGCCGCCAAGTTTGGTCGTCCCCGTGCTATTGTTGATGAAGAAATCAGCGAACGCATGAAGACTCAGGAACCAATACCCTCAACACGCCCTGGTTTTGGCAGTCCTGCTGGCCGGCCGTTGACTGGCGCAGCCCCTTCATTTGGCAGTCCTGCAGGTGGTGCGTTTGGCGCAATGCCACCAACTAGCGCCGCACCTCCCGCACCTCGGCCAGCGAACACCGGCTCGTCATTCCTTGACGAATGGTTAGCCAAACGCCGAGCACCTGGCCCAAGCGGCTCCCCCACACCACCATCGCCATTTGCGCCGACTAATCAAACGCGGCCCATGCCACCAGCGACTCCGTTCACACCAACTCCCTTTAATCCACCTACCACTGGTTCCACGACGCCAACACCAAGCGTTACGACAACTGTACCGGACGGTGGGTCGGCGGCTGTGCCTACATCAACTGAGCCAAAAAAACCAAGCGAACCGGTTGATACAGACGCAGAAAAAATCGCCAAACCTGCCTCAGCTAAGGAAGGCGAAGTTAAATTACGCGCCACTGATCCAGCAGATACGCCTGCACCCGAAGATACAATCTATATTGACCGCGAAGGCAATATTAAAGCGACTAATCAATAGCGTTGCCGGCGGCTGTAGGTCAGCCACACCAGTAACTCAAGCGCACTGCCAAGGGCGTAGCCACCAATAAATAAGATAAAGGCGAGCAAGTAATTGTAGCGAAAGCCATAATGGCGGCTGTAGTAGAACAACACGCCGCTGCCGAGTAGGGCAAACAGGCTACCGCCGAGGATGCCACTTGGGCGGGCAATTGTTTGCGCGCCAATAACACTGGCTTTGTCGACCATATTACTATGGACCACTTTGCTGAAGCTACGCACGGGGGCGGGGAGCTTTTTCTGGACACTCTTTAGCGTACGGCGGTAGGCCGTGGCCTTAAGATCATGTTGCAAGCCAATTGGATTATCATCAGCTGGTTCGGCCTCAGTTTCAATCTTAACCTTATCAGCTTCCGCTGCTTGCTTAGCGGCCAGTTCTTTCAGGAGCGCAATGTTCTCGGCACTTTTAGCAGCCCGGGCTTGTTCAGCGGCCTCTTTACGGGCCTGCTCAGCTCGGTCGTGTTGCTCCGGATTGACCACCTTTTCGTGGCTTCGGCTGTGCTCATGACGGGGGGAAAATTCACTCATTTTAGATACCTCCACTACTTACAAATTCATCGCGGACAATCTCGAGTTCAGAGGCAAACAAGCGGCTGCGGGCGAAGAAGTAAGCCACTACTGCGGTGAGGCTGAAGCCAATGATAAGGCTGGTGCCAGGGCCGGTGTTTGGCAGGGCCTGGGTGACAGTCACAATGTTGCCTGGCAGGTTAATGACAATCGTATCGCCAAAGACGTTGGTCAGACGATGGTCAAAGTGGCCAGGGTCAGAGCTAGAAGGCGGGGTGTCAGGAATTGGATTCTTAATCTTGACGGTAATGTGTTTCTCAACGGTCTGACCGGCTTTGATGTCGACAGCTGGCCATATAACATCTTTGCTCGAACTCAAGGTCCCGCCGTGCAGGTCAACCACGTCAGCATAATCCAGCACGTCACTGATGTTTTCCCGGATATCTTTGTAGTCTGACCTCTTGATGGTCACCTTACCACTGTTGGTTAGGGTGAGTTTGTAGTCAATAGTGTCACCGGCATTGGCGGTCTTACCATTGGCGTCGGCTATGTTTTGTGTGACGTTGCTGGCGCTCTTGTGCGGCGTCAAGCAAAGTTCCAGGTCCTTACGGCTCACAACGGTTTCACAGGGCTTTTGCACGCTGATGTGCTTCACACAATCACCTGTGGCGCTGCCGGTAACTGTTTTGCCGGAAACATTATCCTTAACAGTTAGACGAATGAGATATTTGCCGGCCGTGTTGTTCGTGAAGTCATGACTCGTACTATCGGTTGCCACACCGTTATTGAAGTTCACCTTGCTTGCCGTGGCCTTAGCCACTACTTTGCCGGTGGCTGTATCGACGTACTCGTAGAGCATGTCGACCGTTTGGGCGAAGACGATGTTTTTACCAGCGGCCTGGCCACGGACAGTGACCTTGCTACCAAGTTTAACTTGGGCGTTGTCGCTGACATCCATCGTAAGGTTCGAACAACTGAGCACTGGTGGTAAGACCGGTGGCGGTGGTGGTGGCGGAGGAGGGGGTGGTGGCGTCAACGGCGGCACACCAACAAAGACCAAGTTGCCACAATTGAACAGGATAAAGAAGTGCAGACCGCCACCCGTGTTGCCTGATAGAGCCTGGTAGGTAGAGCCACCGTGCGTATCCCAACCCCACAAGTAGCGTAAATAAAGCGGGTTGCCACCATTAGTACCATTGATGTTGACTGGCTGTTCGCCGGCTATGCCGTAAGGTAGGCGACCCATGGAAAATAACTGGCGGTTATAATCGTTCGAATTTAACGAGACAACACTCGCATTGTCGACATCAGTACAGGAAATGCCATAAGCCGCTAGAATGGTGCTGTAGTCCTCATTGGCTGAATTTAAACAGTGCAAAACTGCCTGGCCTTTATCTCCAAAGCCGCCACTTATAAGGTCATTATTTGAATTCGCCAGCGTGGGCTGGCTAGGGGCAATAACTGCAATAAACTGAATGACCATAGTAAGAGCCAGAAAGACCAAACCCAGACGGCGCACACCAGTCTCACGACGCATGCGGCGCGAGTAGAAAGATACCTGATGGATCAGGCTTGGATTGAAGGGCAGGTTACTGAGAAGTTTTTTGAACACTTTTTTATTCTTTGTTTAGTAAAACGTTCATGCTTATTGAACCATAAAACTATGTGTTCAAACAAGGGCAAAACGGTTGTTTTTATAGCGGAATTTCGCTATACTGGTGGATAAGTGGTGAGAAACTAATAGTTTAAGAGAGGGTAATTCACGCGTGGCAAAACAAAAGGACTACGATTCTGCTCAAATTCAGGTCCTCGAAGGCCTTGAACCAGTCCGCAAACGCCCCGGTATGTATATTGGCGGCACCGGCGTGGAAGGCCTCCATCACCTGGTATGGGAAATTGTTGACAATGGTATAGATGAAGCCCTGGCTGGCCATGCAACGACCGTATCAGTGAAGTTACAGGCTGATGGCGGCGTAACCGTTATTGATGATGGCCGCGGTATTCCGACCGACATTCACCCCAAAACGAAGAAAAGTACCGTTGAAACCGTGCTAACTGTCCTGCATGCCGGCGGAAAGTTCGAAAATCAGGCCTACAAGGTGTCTGGCGGCCTTCACGGCGTCGGCGTAAGTGTGGTGAATGCACTTTCCACCCGTATGAAGGTGTCTGTCTACCGTGATGGCAAAATTTATATGCAAGAGTATGAGCGCGGGGTTCCACAAGCTGATTTGAAAGTCGTGGGCAAAACCGAACTCCAGGGTACAGAAATCACTTTTTATCCTGATGAGACTATCTTTGAAACCACGGCCATTACCTACGAGACCGTCCTTGATCGCCTCCGTCATGCAGCCTACCTCACCAAGGGTATCCGCACTTCTCTCGAAGATGAACGCACTGGCGACCGCTACAGTTTTTACTTCGAAGGCGGTATCCAGAGCTATGTGAAACATTTGAACGCCGGCAAAGACGTCGTCGATGAAGATGTTTTTTATGTCGATAAAACCGTCAAAGACGTGCAGGTCGAAATTGCCATGCAATATGCCGACGTCTACAACGAAACCATCAAAGCTTTCGCCAACAACGTTTATAACCCTGACGGGGGCACCCATATGACGGGCTTTCGCGCCGCACTGACGCGCATTATTAATGATTACGCCCGCAAAAACGGCCTCCTCAAAGAAAAAGAGGAAAACTTGAGCGGTGAAGACACCCGCGAGGGTCTGACCGCTGTCATTTTGGTCAAATTACCCGATCCACAGTTTGAAGGGCAGACCAAAAACAAACTTGGTAACCCCGAAATCCGCGGCTATGTGGAACAGGTCCTGTCCGAGTACCTCAACTACTATCTGGAAGAGCACCCGGCCATTGCCCGCAAAGTCGTGGGTAAGGCCTTGTTAGCTGCCCGCGCCCGCAAAGCGGCCCGCGCCGCCCGCGAAAACATCTTGCGCAAGGGTATTTTGGAAGGCGCCAGCATGCCTGGCAAACTCGCTGACTGCTCGAGTAAAGACCCCCACAACTCCGAACTCTATCTGGTAGAAGGCGATTCTGCTGGCGGTTCAGCCAAGTCTGGCCGTGACAGCAAGACTCAGGCTATTTTGCCGCTGCGCGGTAAAGTCCTCAATGTGGAACGCGCGCGCTTGGATAAAATGCTCGCCAACAACGAAATCCTGAGCCTTATCAAAGCCTTAGGTGTTGGCATTGAAGACTCGTTTGATGTCAATGGCCTCCGTTACGGCCGCATCATTATCATGACCGATGCTGACGTTGACGGCAGCCACATCAGTACCTTGCTCATGACCTTCTTCTTCCGCTATATGAAAGCGGTCGTTGATGGCGGCCACG
Source organism: Patescibacteria group bacterium (assembly GCA_035480475.1). Taxonomy (GTDB): domain Bacteria; phylum Patescibacteriota; class Saccharimonadia; order Saccharimonadales; family DATIHS01; genus DATIHS01. Next base: position 3,006 of record DATIHS010000056.1, on the reverse strand, counting down.
TTTACCTTGCCAAACCACCCCTATTCGAACTCGTGAAGCCGGGTCGCAAGTCGAGTGTCTTCATATACGACGAAGACGACCTGGAGAAAGCTCTCGATGAGATTATTGCCAAGCGTAAAGCCGAGGGTGTCAAAATTGACACGAATGATGAACGCCTCAAGCAAGCCGGCTTTATTGAGCAAAAGCGCTACAAAGGCTTGGGCGAAATGGATGCGGAACAACTCTTTGAAACCACCATGAATCCCGAAAAACGCGTCTTGGTCCAGGTCAAGGTGGAAGACGCCGAAAAGGCTGACGCGATCTTCAACAAACTGATGGGAACCGAAGTCGAGCTCCGCAAAAACTTTATCCAAACCAACGCTAAATTCGTGAAAGACCTGGATATCTAAACATGGACGACGAGTTGCCAACGAACGAGAACCTTGATGATGCTCTCGATGATGCTGCGGAAGAATCACCCATAGAGGAACAACCGGAAGCTGAACCGGTAGTTGAGCTATCGATGGAAGAACGTCGGGCTGGCATCGAACATGAAGCTGACCTGCTCGATACGACCCATTCCCGCGTTGTTGAACGCCGCACCATCGAAGACGTTATGGAGGACAGTTACCTCCGTTATTCAATGAGTGTCATCATCGACCGCGCCTTGCCGGATGTCCGTGATGGCCTCAAGCCGGTCCACCGGCGTATTCTGCATACGATGAACCGCGATGGCTTGCGCTCTGGCTCCCGTCACCGTAAAAGCGCCACCGTCGTTGGAGCCGTGATGGGTGACTTCCACCCCCATGGCGACGTTGCCATTTATGACTCAATGGTCCGTTTGGCCCAACCATGGGCCATGCGCTATATGCTCGTAAATGGGCAGGGTAACTTCGGTTCCATGGACGGTGATCCACCGGCTGCCATGCGCTACACCGAAGCTAAGCTGCAGCGCCTGGCGGATGAATTACTGGAAGATATCGACAAAGAGACCGTTGACTTCCGCGATAACTACGATGGCCGTTTCCAGGAGCCAACCGTTCTGCCAGCTAAGCTGCCTAACCTGTTATTGAACGGCCAACTTGGTATTGCCGTTGGTATGGCCACGAACATTCCGCCGCACAACCTGAGTGAACTTGTTGATGCCGAAATCCACGTTATTGACCACCCGGATGCCACGCTCGACGATCTCTTGCAGTACATTAAAGGCCCCGATTTTCCAACCGGTGGGGTTATTTATGGCCAGGAGTCAATCCGTACTGCCTATGCGACCGGTCGTGGCGGTGTCATCACCCGGGGAATTGCCGAAATTGTCGAGGCTGCCAAGGGAAGCCGCAACCAAATTGTGATTACTGAAATCCCCTTTGCCCTGAATAAAGAAAGCCTGGTCCTCAAGATTGCCGACCTGGTGAGGGATAAGAAGTTGACCGGCATTAGCGATCTGCGCGATGAAACAGCTCGTGGCCAAGTACGCATTGTTATTGACCTCAAAAAAGATGCCTACCCCAAAAAGCTGCTCAACCAGCTGTATAAGCTGACACCACTCCAGACAACCTTCCACTTCAATATGATGGCCTTGATCGATGGTATACAGCCCCGTGTCCTAGGCTTGCAAGACATCCTTCATGAACATATAAAGCACCGCCAGACTGTTGTGCGCCGTCGTACTGAGTTTGAACTGCGTAAAGCGCAAGACCGTGCCCATATTTTGGAAGGTCTCAAGATAGCTCTGGATCATATTGATGAGGTTATTACAACAATCCGTAACAGTGAAACAACCGAGGACGCCGCGGCTAATTTGATCAAGAAATTCAAACTATCGGATATTCAAGCTAAAGCGATCCTGGCGATGCAACTGCGGGCACTCGCCGGACTAGAACGCAAAAAAGTCGAAGACGAACTGGCTGAGCTGCGCAAACTGATCGAGAAGTTAGAGAATATCCTGGCTGATGAAAAGAAAATCCTCAAGATTATTAAAGATGAACTGACGGAGCTCAAGAAACAATACGGTGACGAGCGTCGTACCAGGGTGGTGCCACAAGAGCTCGGCAAGCTTAGTGACGAAGACCTGGTGCCTGATGAACAAGTTGCTGTGACCCTTACGAGTGCCAATTACATCAAGCGCAGTTCGATTGCCGAATACAAGCGCCAGGGCCGGGGTGGCAAGGGCCGCCGGGGAATGGCCACTCGTGAAGAAGACGTCATCGAGCACGTGGTCAATGCCAGCACACACGACTTCCTCCTGTTCTTTACCAATAAGGGCCGTGTTTTCCGTCTCAAGACTTACGAAGTCCCAGCAGCTAGCCTCAACGCCAAAGGCATCGCCCTCGTCAACCTCTTGCAATTGCAGCCAGAGGAAACGGTCAGCTCAGTCATCAACGTCAGCAAGACGTCAGCTGACGGTAACTTGCTGATGTGTACGGTCCGCGGCGTGGTTAAGAAGACACCATTTGAGCAGTATAAGAACGTCCGCAGCAGCGGTTTGATTGCAATTAACCTGGACGACGGCGATGAACTCAAATGGATCCGGATGACTACCGGCGACAACGAGGTCGTCATTTCCACCCAACAAGGCCAGGCCATCCGCTTCCATGAAAAAGACGCCCGCCCCATGGGACGCGTCAGCCGCGGGGTCAGGGGCATTCGTTTACGCGCCGGTGACCAGGTCATTGGTATGGACATCGTAGAAGAAGGCAGCAGCATCTTTGTGATTAGCGACCAGGGCTACGGCAAGCGTACCAAGATTGCCCAGTTCACATCTCATAAACGTGGTGGCGTCGGCATACGCTCAGCGGTGGTTAACAAAAAGACCGGCGACCTTATAGGCGTAAAGACATTAAGCGGTGACGATACGCAGGAGGTCATCATCATTTCCCAGAACGGCCAGACCATCCGCCTAGGCCTCAAAAACATCCCAGAACTCGGCCGGGCAACTCAAGGTGTACGTATCATGCGCCTCAACGAGGATGACCGCGTTGTCTCACTGGCGCTCGTCGACAAGTTTGAAGAGGACGACGAAGAAGACGA
>DATIHS010000055.1:0-17627 GCA_035480475.1 Patescibacteria group bacterium | reverse complement strand
GTCTGCGCTGTCAGCTGCCTGCTGGATCTGTTCCTGGATAGTAAATTCAAAGTCGTCTTCTGCCTCTTTAATACCGGCGGTGTCGACCAGCCAAAAATGCTGGCCGTTGTGTTCGGCTTGCGCCCACAAGCTGTCACGCGTTGTCCCTGCCTCACGTGCAACAATGGCCTCGCGGCGTTCCAAGATCACATTAAACAAGCTTGACTTGCCCACATTGGCCCGGCCGACAATGGCAACAATTGGTAACTTCTTCACGCGTCCATCTTAACAGAGATAGCCTCTATTGACAATAAGAGTATAATATTGCGTTAGCCTTTTTCAGCTGGACGATTGGTTGGCTTGCTGCAAAAAGTCGGCGTGGGCTTTGACGTCGTGGACGCGAAGGATGGCTGCTCCATTGTCGATGGCGCGCTTGGCGGCAGCGAGGTTGGGCTCTGGCTCCATCCGGTCGTCGCCCAAAAAGCGTTTGCGCGAATAGCCAATAACTACCCGCCATTCCGGTACATAAAAGGCAAACTCGACCAGTTGGTTGTTTAGTTCCATTGTTTTGCCAAAACCAATGCCTGGGTCGAACCACATTTTTTCTGGCGGTATGCCTGCGTCAAGAAGCTTCTCTTCCATAATTTTCAAGTCTCGAACAACAGCTTGAAAATTGTCGAGCATATCCCCCTGATGGACTAGCGGAATGTATGAGAAATTAGGACTTGGGAACTGGCTACAAATGATTGGAAAGCCAGTATCGGCGGCTACTTTCACCATCATGCCATTATTGAAGCCAGTGACGTCGTTAATAATAAATTCACCAAGCTGTTGATCGGCAAAATGCTGAATGGTTTCTGGGTGGTAACTGTCTACAGAAATTTTACCCGGATGAGCTGGAATGAGACGCTGTAAGACGCCTTCAACACGTGGAATTTCTTGGTCTGAGTTTAAAGGCGTTGCGTGCGGTCGGGTCGATTCCCCGCCAACGTCTACATACGTTGCGCCATCGGCAAACATTTGTTCGGCCGCTGCGACCGCCCGATCAACGTCAATCGTCTCACTTCTATCTGGATTAACTGTCACAAAAGCACCGCCGTCGCTGAAGCTATCCGGCGTCATATTCAAGATGCCCATTATTTCAGTCAGGATAAGCCTCGAGACATTTTGGAAATTATACAACTAAAGCGAACTTATGCAATATCGCTGAAGGCTCCCGGTGCAAGATCACTCAGGACATATTCACCAAACTGGGTGCGGTGAAGCTTAGTGACTTTGTAGCCTAGGGCGGCAAAGGTGCGGCGGATTTGCCGGTTGCGGCCCTCATGCATGTCTACGCGCCAGCGTAGGCGCTTCGCATCTTCGGATGTAAGCGTTAAGCGGCTAAAACCGTCTTCCAGTTTGACGCCGTCAACATGGATGCGCTCCTCGTCCATCGGACTTAATGGTTTGTCCAACTCGATTTGATACAATTTGGTTTTTTCAAAACGCGGGTGTGTGAGCTGGTGTGACAGTTGGCCATCATTTGTCAGCAACAACAGGCCCGAGGAATCCTTATCAAGCCGTCCAACGGGTTTTAATTCATGGAGTACCGGCGGTAGAAGCTCATAGATGGTCGCACTGCCTTGACCATTGCGGGAGCAAACATAACCAGCTGGCTTGTGAAACAGCACCGTACGGTAGGTTGCGGGGCTTTCGAGGGGTTTGCCGTCTAGGGTTACTTGGTCATCGGGATGGACACTTTGGCCTAATTGGGCGGGGGTACCGTTGATGCGCACGCGCTGCTCTGCAATAACGGCATCGGCCGCGCGTCGTGACATGCCCGTGGCTTGGGCCACATATTGATTTAAGCGCATAACTTAGTCTACCTACGGATGTAGGCTAACGTCTAGAGCGAGCGTTTACTAGAGGGCTACATTACCGGGGTCATCGCCTGTTGGATGGATGGTGTTACCAGGTGCCCCAGCGTCAGGTGCTTGGCCCGTGGCCGGAGGTGTAACAGTGGCACCACCAGGTTGGACTACGCTGTCTGCCGGCGGATTAGCGGGTGGGCTTCCGGCAGCTAAACTCCCTTTTTCTTCTTCTTTGGCCAATAACGAATCTAAATCGGGCTTTGCCGCGGTTGGGTCATTGAGTGGTTCAATAATTTTTTTGTGTGCGATTGGTACATGCTCTCCGTCGTCGGTGGCATTATTTGCCGTATCTGACGGAGTATCTACTAGCGTGTTTTCCGGTGAAGCATCTGCGCTTGGTGATGGTTCTCCCACAGCTGGAGCTACTTTGACGGCAATCTCTTCGGTGGGTGGCGTTGTGCCAAGGTTGCCGGCGTCACTGTCAGCTGCTTCAGTTGGTTCTGGAGCAGGTGTGGCCTCAGACTCAACTTGTGTAGGTGGCTCATTTGATGGCGTGCTGTCTACGAATTCTTTAATCTGTTCGTCAACGGCGGCGGCTTCGTCGGCGCTGGGAGCTGCGGTAGTCGCAGGGTCAACCGATGGCGCAGGAGCAGGCGCAACGGGCTCAGTTGGAACCGGTAAGGCAGCAGTTGCAGCCACATCGGTGGCCGCATCCTCAGTTGTAGGTAACGGATCAGAGGTTACTACAGGATCGGTTGCAGCTGTAGCCGAGGCGGCCGGATCTGCCGCAGGAGTGGCGCTGTCAGTTGGAGGTACAGGACTACTGGCGGCACCAGCAGCACCAGCGGCTTCTTCGCCACTGAGGACTTCACGGGCTACTTTGGCGACGTCTTCGAGGGTCACTTGGGACTTCACCAAATAGCGGTCGGCACCAAGCTTGTCGGCACGAGCTTTGTCTTCAGACTGTGACAATGCTGTCATCATAATAACCTTGGTGTTTTTGGTTTCTTGGGTACTGCGGAGGATATCAAGCATGTCAAAACCACTAATTTTAGGCATCATGACGTCAGAAATAATGAGGTCAGGCTTTTCTTTGACTGCTAAAGCGAGAGCTTCTTCACCATCTTTGGCGCTTACGATCTCGTAGCCTTCTGCAAGCAGACGGGCCTCGTAAATTTCACGTAAGTTGTTGTCGTCTTCGACGAGCATGATCTTGGTCATCGTTACCCTCGGTTGAAATTTCTAATGCTTATATCCGTAAGTGTAGCATACCTTGTAATTGCTGAGTAGCGTATCATCGGTACCATCATATTACAGGGGTTGCTGGGCAACTTTCTTTTGCAACTCGGTGGCTTCTTGGCTCGATAGGCGCGGTACATTGATATAAAAAGTACTACCCTTGTTAATCTCGCTCTCTACCCAAATGTGACCATTATAGAGTTCCACAATCTTACGGCAGATAAACAGTCCCAAACCAGTGCCCCCAATCGTGCGCGTCGTTGAGTTATCGACACGGTAAAACTTCTGGAAAAGATGCGGGATGTCTTCCGGAGGAATGCCGTGACCAGTATCACGGATGTAAAACTGAATAATGTCGTTATTACCCGTCAAACCCACGCTAATCTTCCCTGATTCAGTGTACTTAACCGCGTTGTCGAAAAGGTTGGTGATAACTTCACGCATACGGTCGGGGTCGATGTAGGAATAATACAGCGGGCGCACTACCTTGCCACCGCTAATGCTGCCTTCTGATTTTTCGCTCGTGCCAATGGTGAAATCGAGGAGCAAGCCTTTCTTTTCAGCCGCGAAACGCAGCGTGTCTGCGAGTTGCTCTAGGTACGAGCCCATCTCAGTCACAAGCGGATGGTTCACTAGGCGGCCGTCCTCGGCTTTGGCGCTGGTTAAAAGGTCCTGGAAGAGTTTGCCAAGGTGCTGTGTGCTTTCATGGGCCTTCTCTAGGTAGCTGCGTGCCTTACTGTCAATGCGAGAAACCTTGTCGTTGAGAGCAAGCGCTAAGTAGCCTTCAATTGCAGCCACGGGTGTGCGCATTTCATGGCTGGCCGTGCTAATAAAATCGGCCCGACGATGCTCTTCTTCGCGTGCCGCGCTGATATCGCGGATGATAGCCGCCGTACCTGCCGGTTCCTCAGCTTTTGGCAAGATGACGGGCGAAACAACTAACGATACCGTGTGGTGGGTCTTCCCGTCACGGCTCATAAGTCGGAGGATTATATCAACCGGTTTGCGCGTAACGAAAGCTTGTTTAAACGGGTTTAAGTCATCCGACAGCTCTTTGCCATCCTCCTCCGCGAACTTAGCCACCAGTTGCACGTCAATCCCAACCGATTCTTCGACTGACCACCCTGTCAGCGTAGCTGCCGCCTGGTTAACGAGGCTAATTTTGCCTTCGGGGTCGGTTACGATCACGCCGTCAGCAAGTGATTCAATCAGAATCTCCGCTTGTTGCTCCTTGCTCTTCAAGGCGCCCGATAAACGGGCCACCTGTAAACTCTCCTGGTTGATGTACATGCGGCGCCATATGAGATACGACGCAGCACCGACAGCAAAATTAAGGCCGAGTACGCCTAAACTAAATACATCAACGCGCAATTGTCCACGTACATTAGTCATGATCAGGATCATATACATGCTGGTTAGCACCAGGAAGCTCAAAATAATGTAACCACCGAACATGCCGCCAAATAGGATGAGAACCAGCCAACTGGCATGGAACCAAGAATGAAGCTGGCCGGTGCTATTGGTAAAGCTGATGCTAAGAAGCATAGTGATCAAGCTCATACCAAAGACTGCTACCCGCTTCTCGAACCGATTGGAAATACGGCTGAATAACAAAAGACGATACAGGATAATAGTCACGGAGATCGCTAGTGCTAACGTTGAGAAGCCGTGTGCCTGTAAGTCTTTGAACTGTGTCAAAGCCAGCGCCATCGTGCTCAAAACTAAACAGATTGCTGCGGTTACTACGAGTACCCAGCTGTACAGCTTGTACCACCGTTCTTTTACCGATTGCATAGCTGAGTTTGGCCCACCTGTTTCATGTTTTTTGGCGTAACGCTAATGTTTACCGCCAGTATACAGGTAGATCCCTGTTTTGACCAGAGGTAGCTGTTATTCGAAGTTCAGCACTAAAGCTTGGTGGTCGGAAACAATTTCTTCAACAGCCTTAAAGCGTGTAACTTTGATGTCTTCACTGACAAATATATAGTCGCAGACCTCCGTTTTGTGGGTAAGCGGCGTGCGTGTGGTCGTCAGACCAGCTTCAATAGTTAAGTTTCGCAGCAGTTTGTTGATTAGCTCGAGCGATTCACTGTGGGGCTCGAGGTTAAAATCGCCGCCAAGAATAACTGGGTTCTTAAGCTCTTTGATCTTATTGGCAATGATACCGCATTGGCGCATGGTCTCTTCGTCACCGCGCTTATGCTGGTGGTTATGATACCCATGGTGGTTTAAGACATTTAACTCCCTGCCATCCGGTAATTTAATAGCGACGCGTTGGAGATTACGTATATTAGAGCTGTGGTTCAGCCAATCAAAGTCGGCAATATACTGGTTGCCGGTAAAGATAGTTTCTTTGTGTTTGATGGGAAATTTGCTAAGGATACAGTTACTAAAATTAGCCGTACGGCTCATAAAACGTAAACTAAAGTTTGGTGATACGTAGGCATATTTGGCGCCAATGGCTTCCTGAATTTCTTCGGTGGTTACAAACAATGCGCCCTTACCGCCTTTGAGATCGATAGCTTCCTGTAGACATAAAATATCGGGATCTTCAGACGTAACAAGCTTGAGGATTTGCGGCTCAAGACGCCCGCCCCACATGTTGAGCTGTAGTAATTTCATGAAACCATCATAACAAATGCGGAAGAATGGTGACCCCTGCGGGATTCGAACCCGCGATCTTCTGGATGAGAACCAGATATCCTAAACCGCTAGACGAAGGGGCCCTGAATTGAACCGACAAATTGTAACATAACAGAGGTAGAAAAGCTAGCCGACCCAGTTGCGAGCGTTGAGGAACATTTGGAACCACGGCGACTCTTTGTCCCATTTACGAGGATGCCAAGACAATTGCTGGGTTAGGAAGGCTCGTTCGGGATGTGGCATGAGGATGGTGGCACGGCCATCTGGCGTTGTTAAAGCAGTGACGCCACGCACCGAGCCGTTCGGGTTATATGGATAACGCTCAGTGACGTGGCCAAAGCTGTCGACAAATTGTCCCGCCACTAGACTCGCCAGAGCTTTGTCCTCAAAAACTGCCCGCCCTTCTCCATGAGCCACGGGTACGGGCAGGATTGAACCGGCCATGCCCTGGAAGAAAATGGATGGGCTCTCGGTGAGTTTGACTTGGACCAAGCGTGCTTCGAACTGCTCGCTGGTGTTGCGCAAAAAGCGTGGCCACTGCTGGGCACCGGGGATGAGGCTTTTGAGAGCGGAGAGCATCTGACAGCCATTACAGACACCCAGGCTGAAGGTGTCCGGCCGCTCAAAAAATTGCTTAAATTGTTGGCTCAGCTTGGGACTGAAGAGGATGGATTTGGCCCAACCTTCGCCGGCACCCAAGATGTCGCCGTAAGAGAAACCACCACAAGCGACGAGTCCAACAAAATCGTCCAAACTAACTCGACCGCTCGTGATATCGCTCAAAGTAACATCGATGCTGGTAAAACCGGCTCGATCAAACGCCGCGGCCATTTCCACCTGACCATTCACACCTTGAACGCGAAAGATGGCCACCTTCGGACGCGTTTTATAAGTTACGGCCCCCTTCGGATAATCGAATGTTACGTGCGGTTGCAAGCCTGCATCGTGGGTGTCAATGATATTGTCATACTCTTGCTGTGTAGTGTCTGGATTGTCGCGTAATTTTTGGATGTGGTAACTGGTTTCAGCCCACCATGACTGGAGTGTGGCGCGACTATTTTCGTATAAAATCTGGCTATTTTGAGTGATAGTAATGTTGCCTGTCGCGGGCTTGCCGATGACAGAAGCCGCACCAGGCAATGACGCATTGAGCTGGTTCAAAACGTCTGGCGCGGCGCGGGCGGGCACTTGGATAACTGCCCCTAGCTCTTCATTAAATAATTGGGCTAAGGCATCGCCTTTTGACAGGTTTATTTCCAGCCCACATCGCGCTGCAAAGGCCATTTCGACTACTGTGGTGAGGAGTCCCCCGTCAGAGCGATCATGGTAGGCCAAAAGCTGGCCAGCTTGGTTGAGCTTTTGGATTTCGGCGAAAAAGGTTTTTAAGAGGTTGGCATCGGCATCTGGTGGGTCATTGCCAGTTTGTCCGTATGCTTGCAACAGAGCCGAACCGCCAAGCCGGTTACTTCCCTTACCTAAGTCAATGAGGATTAAGGCGCTATCTTGACCGGTCTGCAGTTCGGGGGTTAACGTCTTGCGGATGTCTTTGACGGCTGCAAAACCCGTCATAATGACCGAGAGCGGTGAGGTAACGCTTTTGGCAGTGTCCGTTTCCTGCCATACGGTTCGCATACTCAAAGAGTCTTTACCGACAGGAATGGTCAAGCCGAGCGCGGGACAAAAATCTTCACCCACGGCTTTTACCGCCTCATATAGCGCTTGGTCTTGGCCTGGACTGCCGGCGGCGGCCATCCAGTTGGCGGAAAGTTTGATGTCCGATAGCTTGCCAATGCGAGCCGCAGCCATGTTGGTAATGACTTCGCCTACAGCCAGGCGCGCTGATGCGGCACTGTCAATCGCCGCGACTGGTGTGCGTTCGCCGACAGCCATGGCCTCCCCTTTCTCGGTCTCAAAACCGGCGGCGCTCACCGCCACATCGCTCACTGGTACTTGCCATGGCCCAACCATCTGGTCGCGCACGGTCAGTCCACCCACATTACGGTCGCCAATAGTAATCAGGAATTGCTTGCTCCCAACACTTGGTATATGCAAAACACGTTCGATTGCTTCGCTGAGGTCGATACGGGACGTGCCCGCTTCTGGTAGCTTCACAACTTGTGAGGTAAAGGACCGCTCCATTTTTGGTGGCTTGCCAAATAGTAATGACAAAGGTACGTCAATAGCTGGCTCGCCGAGTTCGCGGTCGGTCAGCAACAATTGCTCTGCTTTAGTGGTCTCGCCCACAACGGCAAACAAACATTGTTCGCGCTCACAGAGCTCCGTAAAACGCGCCACGTCTCTGGCTGCGATGCCGAGCACATAGCGTTCCTGGGCCTCGTTGCACCAAATTTCTCGTGGCGACATACCAGGCTCCGCGTTCGGTATGTCACGCAGCTCTATAGTGGCTCCCAAACCCGAGTCGTGGACGAGTTCCGGCAAGGCATTCGAGACGCCACCCGCGCCCACATCATGGATGCTTATGATAGGATTATCTTTCCCAAGCGCCCAGCACTGGTCAATGACTTCTTGTACGCGCCTTTCGAGTTCAGCATTAGCGCGTTGTACACTAGCAAAATCCAGGTCGGCACCACTAGTACCGGTTTGCATGCTGGCCGCCGAACCGCCACCGAGGCCGATGAGCATCGAAGGGCCACCGAGCACAATCAACTTGGCACCGACTGGCAAGGTTTGCTTTTGTACATGCTGGTCGCGGATATTGCCCAGGCCACCCGCTATCATCAGCGGCTTATGGTAACCTAAAACTTCACCGTTGACGTTTTGCTCGTACGTTCGGAAATAGCCACAGACGTTGGGTCGTCCAAACTCGTTGCCGAAGGCAGCGGCCCCAATGGGAGCTTCAATCATTATGTCGAGCGCCGACACAATGCGGTCGGGCTTGCCATATGGCACCTCCCATGGCTGTGGCATTCCCGGCAACTGCAAGTTCGACACCGTATAGCCAGCCATGCCGATCTTTGGCTTTGCGCCACGTCCGGTAGCTCCTTCATCACGAATTTCACCCCCTGCCCCCGTGGCTGCCCCAGGCACAGGCGCAATGGCCGTCGGATGGTTGTGCGTCTCGGCCTTGGTTACTATATGGACTGCTTCCTCCGTGTAACCATACGCTTTACTCTTGGCATTGGCGAAAAAGCGCTTGGTCACGGACCCAGCCAACACGGCGGCATTATCTGAATACGCCGATAGGATCCCTTCCGGGTGCTTCTCGTAGGTGTTTTTGATCATCTTAAAGAGCGACTTGGACTGCTTCTTGCCATCCACTATCCAACTTGCATTGAAAATCTTGTGTCTACAATGCTCGCTATTTACGACGGCAAACATCATTAGCTCCGCGTCGGTTGGATTGCGCCCGAGCTCCTGATATTCCTGGACTAAATACGTAATCTCGTCGGCCGACAAAGCCATACCAAAGGCTGAATTTGCCTTTTCTAGTTCAGTCACACCACCCTTCAACACATCAATATGAATTACCGGACGAGGCTTATGGGTCTCGAACAACACTTTGGCGGCGTCGGTTTGGCTCAGCACAGCTTCGGTCATCCTGTCGTGCAAAAGTTCGCCAATGGCCTGTTGGTCGAGTGGTCCTGTAGCAGTGATATAAAATGCTTTGCCACGTTCAATGCGTGACACAGCATCTAAACCACAGTCGTGGGCAATGTCCGTCGCTTTGGATGACCACGGCGAAATAGTCCCAGGCCGTGGCACCACCAAAAACAACTCACCAGATGAATCACCCACGAAGGGCTTGTCGTATGTTAGTAATTGCTGGAGCTTCTCATCTTCTTGCTTGGCAAGGCGGCGCTTGACGTCAGCAAGGTGGATATATTCAGCTTGCAGGTCTTGTATTGAGGCATCGATTTTTTGCAGACGCTTGAGCAAACCAGCCCGCCGAAATTCTGACAGCGCGCCAATCCCCTTATATATCTGCACCGGCGGTCTCCATCGGACTCGCAGTCTGATTGATTTGTTGCTCGATAAAGTCAGCGCGTTCTTCTACCGACATAACAGGGACGCGTACAATTTCATGGCCAGATTCCTGATAGGTTTGTAATAAAGTTTTATGCAGTTGTTTGGCAGTCTCATAATCCTCGGTGCGTACTTCGTCGTTTATGTAAGGCAACATGTCCAGCACAAAAACCTTTTTATAGATGGGATTTTTGCAGACTTCTTCAATGAATTGGGCAATCTGGTGCTCGTGATATTTTAGATACGCAATTGTATCGTGATAGCCTCGGTCAAAGAATGTGATGGCGTCAGTCGCCAGGGCCTCGTGGATAATTTGCTTTTGCTTGAAAACAGCTTCTTGAAAAGCTTTTTCATCTTCACGGATTTTCTCCAAGGAGAGACCTTTAGCCAATTCCTTTTTGATGTAATAACGCGCCGATTCTTTGATGGTGTTATGACCGCGCCGCTTCAGTTCTTTCAGCAGCGTGGTTTTTCCTGAACCTGGTCCCCCAGTTAGTGCATACCAATTGTGTTTATCCACCAAAGCCTTCCCCACTCTCTATGCGCGCAATTATTAACTCGCCAATATCCTTCCAGTCATCAGGGCCACCATGGTGCTGCAAAAAACGAATACCATCGTTGGCGGCCATCTCACCATCTTTCTCTTCATCATCGCCAATGTAGACCTGTCGGCCTTTGGCTTCAGCCATAAATTCCGGCGACTGCCGCAATTCTGGACGTACAAGGTAGGCATTTAACCAGGCATTGCGGACTAATTCCAGGGCGTAAGGATCTGGTTTGGTGCGAGGATGCACTTGGCGTCGCATCTCGTCGTCGGTCATGTAAACATCCGGATTAGGAAGACCGGCTCTTTCAATGATTGTCTTTATGAAATCAGTATGTCCAGATGAAACTATGGCTGTGTGCAGGCGTCGAAAGCGTTCATCAGCCTGCCGCCTGTCGTATAGCTCCTGCCAGGTTTCTTGAAAACCTTTGACGGGCATTGGCCATTCGTCGCTGATTTGCGGAAACAGAATGTCTTTCTTACGAATAACGAGCATCTCAGTGATGGCTCGCAAAGTTAATTCGTCATTATCGACGCTAGCCCTATTGGCAAATCGGGCTATCAGGCCTAGGCCAATATCGGTTATATCTTCTGGGCGGGCGTAATGTTCCCTAGCGTGTTGCAAGGCGACACCAATGAGGCCAGGCTCTTTCATGATGAGTCCTTGAATAACGTCCAACGGAGCACGATTGCTGAGGCCTTGATAATCGCTAAAGTCTTGACGTGCGTCTGAACCAAGCACAGTTTCAACAGCCATTTCGTAGGCTTGGTGGACTTCAATGCCAGTGCCGCTCGATATAAACGTGGTAAAACAAGTTTCATCAAAGTCAATTTCGATCATGTAACTCTGATCAAACTCCCCAGGCGCACGCCAAACTGTTTGGTCACGAAATGTAACCGGCAGGCCTTCGGCTACTACAGGAGTATTGGGCTCAATGTAAGTCATTTCTTAAAACACCGCCATATCTGCTTGTATTATATATTGTCCCAAGAGTATTGTGTAGCTATGTCAGACAGTAGTGCTCAAGAAGGATTTCCAGATCCGTATGATTTAATCCCCTTGGGACTAGATTGGACTGGAGATGTAGGCGACGGCATATTATTCTTTGAGGGCATTCGTCAGCTCCGAGCCGACCGTGGCCAAGGATATCCCATTACAGCCAATACAACCGCCCACTTAATTGACGTTGACGGACGTTGTACACTTGAATCTCGTCAACATGCCGACCATTTACTCCGTTTATTGACGGATGACAATATGTTAGCGAGAACAGGCGTACACGATATCGCTGGGGATGCGATTCCGCTGTACGACTTCCCTAGTTAGTATCCTCGAGGTATTTTTGCCAGCCTTGTTGCTGCAGTTTATTGTCGGCAGTGATGACGTCGTCGTGTAGTTTTTGGCGGTAAACAGCATACTTCTTGCCCAAGCCAGGATCGGAAAGGCTGAGGATTTCAATTGCAAGCAGTGCAGCGTTTTTGGCGCCGTTTTCGGGCATTGTAGCCAGCGCGATGCCAGAAGGCATTTTGATGTTCGACCAGAAGGCCTCGTGATTGTGGTGCGGTCGTTTAATTGGCACGGCGATGGTTGGTAGGGTCGTTTCTGAGGCTGTCATGCCTGGCAGATGCGCCGAACCGCCTGCTCCTGCGATAATAACTTTCAAGCCACGGTCAGCGGCTTCATGGGCATACTGGCTCATAATATCCGGCGTGCGGTGAGCCGAGACAACTCGGACTTCGTGTGGCACCCCAAAACTTTCTAGCACCTTGGCAGCTTCACCCATAATGTCGAGATCCGAGTCGGATCCCATAATGATGCCCACGAGCGGTGCTTTAGCCATCTAGATACCCATTCTCCTTCTTGCTAGTGTAGCGCGTTTACGGGCTTCGGTCACATTTTTGCCCGTCGCTGTAATATGGCCCATTTTGCGGTCAATTTTGGTTGGAGCTTTGCCGTAGAGGTGTACTGAGACTTGTGGGAGCTGAAGCGCGGCTTCGAGGCCGGTCACCACTGTCTCGCCATTACGTTCACCGAGGATATTGATCATCACTGCGGCTGGGACGCGCATGGAGGTGTCACCCAAGGGCAAGCCAGTTATAGCCCGGATATGCTGCTCAAACTGAGAGGTATGGGTGGCTTCGGTGGTATAGTGGCCGGAATTATGAACACGTGGTGCAATTTCGTTGACCAAGACTTTGCCATCGGTGGCTAGGAACATTTCAATGCCAAAAACGCCTGCCCCTTTGAGTTGTTTGGCAACTTTTTTGGCGAGGTTTTCGGCTTTTTTGCGTGCTGCGATGCTGATCACGGCTGGCGCCCGTACTTCGACGCAAATATTGCGTTTATGAATGGTTTCTACTATCGGGTACGTTTTTATCTTGCCATCGGTACCACGGGCTACCATCACGGCCAATTCTTTGGAAAAAGGCACAAACCCCTCAGCATAGAGTGCTTTGCCCTGGAACTGAACCCAAGCTCGCTTTAGGTCATTTGTATTCCTGATGAGGGCATTGCCACGGCCGTCGTAAGCGCCGTGTCGGGTTTTGAGCAGCATCTTGCCTTTGAACTTTTTGAGTGCTTTGCGTGCCTCAGGCAAACTCTCGACTTTCACAAAAGGGGCTATGGCAATTTTGTGTTGGTTTAGAAACACTTTCTGTTCGTATTTGTCCTGGATGAGACGTACTGTCGACGGCGCTGGGTGGACCGGTTTGCCCGTGGCCTCAACGGCCGCCAAAGCATCAGCGTTGAGGTGCTCAAACTCTACCGTTATCACATCAGCCGCATCGGCGAGTTGCGCAAGTTTTTTGCCGTCATACCAGTCGGCCACAATTTCGTCGGCTCCAACTTGAGCAGCCGGTGAATTACCTTCTGGGTTCATAACGACCACGTGGAAGCCAAGCTGCTTAGCGGCGAGCGTCAGCATACGGCCTAACTGTCCGCCGCCGACGATGCCGATAACTCTGACCTGGCTCACGTGCTCTCCTTTGCCTCATATGGTACCGCAAGACCCTTCGATGGTAAAATGCTAGCAAAGCGAGGTGTTCATGATCGAAACGACAGATTTCCAGTTTCCCGGCCAAAAGGGTGTTTACCATGGCAAGGTGCGTGACGTCTATGACATGGGTGATTCCCTGTTGTTTGTGGCCAGTGACCGTTACTCGGCCTTTGACCGCCACCTTGCACTGGTGCCAAATAAAGGCGAACTGCTGGTAGCTATTAGTAAGTGGTGGTTTGAACAAACAAAAAACATTGTGCCAAATCACATCATTAGTTATCCAGATCCGAACGTGGCTTGGGGTAAAAAATACCAGGTAGTACCAATTGAGATGGTGGTACGCGGCTATATTACCGGTGTGACTAACACATCGCTGTGGCACAACTACAGCGAGGGCCAGCGCGATTTCGGTACGTTTACGCTACCGGACGGGCTGAAGAAAAACCAGAAACTACCTGAGCCGGTCCTTACTCCAACGACCAAATTTGAAAAATTCGATCGTAATCTGACACCTCAAGATGCGGTAAAAGAAGGTTTAATTGATGAAATTGTCTGGGAAAAACTACAGAAAATTGCGCTGGAACTCTTCAACTTCGGCCAAAAAACCGCCGCTGCAAAAGGCCTCGTGCTAGTTGATACAAAATATGAGTTTGGCACCGATCCAGACGGCAATGTTTTCCTTGTTGATGAAATCCACACACCTGACTCATCACGTTATTGGCGCCTCGATACGTATGAAACCAGTTTAGCAGCCGGCACAGAACCAGATAATTACGATAAAGAATACATGCGCCTCTGGTTCAAAGAACGCTTCGATCCTTATGCTGATAATAAGGCACCCGAGGCACCATCTGAGGTTATCGAGGAGCTACGCCGTCGCTACATTTACGTTTTCGAACAATTAACAGGCCAAACGTTTGTGCCGGCCGGCGCTGCGGATCCGTTGAAGCGAATTGAGACCAATGTTCTTAAAGCACTGGAGAGCACGCATGCTTAAGCCTATCAAACTGCCTGAGCCGGATGCTGAACAAAACTTTAGTGCCATCGACCCGTTGGACAGCCGTTACTATGACAACAACATAGCACGCTATCTGTCAGAAGGCGCTCGGATCAGTTACCAGGCCTATGTAGAAATAGCCCTTGCTCATACCCTGGTTGAGTCTGGGATTTGTTCACCCGCCGTAGCCAAGTCCATAGACACTGCCGCTCGCCAAGTTACCGCCACGTCTGTTTACAAGGAGGAGCAAACCACCAAACACGACATTAAAGCTTTAGTTAACTGCATTAAGGCGGGACTAAATGATGAGGCAAAGCCGTTTGTGCACTTTGGCGCAACGTCCTATGACATTGTCGCAACCGCCCAAACTCTACAAATGCGCGATGCCACGCTGCAAGTCGTTATTCCTCGTCTGAAGGCGCTGCTCAAGACCCTCATTCACCTGGCTGAAACCTATGCCGACACGCCGCAGATCGGCCGCACCCATGGCCAACATGCCGTACCGATAACCTTCGGTTATGCCATCGCCGAATACGTCAGCCGTTTGGGCATAAATATCGAAGCGTTAGATGCCCTTGCTAATGAGCTTAAAGGCAAATTCTCTGGCGCGGTTGGTGCTTATAATGCTCTCCAACTGTTTGTACCCGATCCAGTAAAATTCGAAAAAGACTTGCTGTCTAAGTTGGATCTCGAGCCAGCCGAATACGCCACCCAAATTGTGCCGCCAGAAGCCATGGTCCGGCTGATCGACGAACTTACTATTAGTGCCGGCATTATGGCCAACTTGGCGCACGACATGCGCCACTTGCAACGTACGGAGATTGCAGAAGTACGCGAGAAGTTTGAGCCCGGTCAAACTGGTTCCTCGACTATGGCCCACAAACGCAACCCATGGAACTTTGAAAATGTTGTTAGCATGGCCAAACAAGTGACCGCCCAAAGCGTCAACGCCAACTTAAACCTTAGCAGCGAGCACCAACGCGATCTGACTGATAGTGCCTCGTCACGTTTTTACACAATTCCACTAGCCTCAGTAGCTAGCATGGCCAGCCGTCTAGATAAGATCATGGGTAAGCTCGAGGTTGATAAAGCAGCCATGATTCGGAATTTGAACCTGACTGGTGGTGCCATTGCCGCCGAACCACTCTACCTGCTCTTTGAGAAGTACGGCCACACTCAAGCGCACGAGTTGTCTAAGAAGCTATCTCATAAAGCGCTCGAAAATAAACAGCCGCTCGCGCAAGTTGTCCAGGCTGATAAAGAAGCCAAACCTTATTGGGACAAGTTCACCGCTACTGAAATGAAGATTATTGAATCACCCGAAACGCATTACAGTGGCCTTGCCGCCCAAAAAACAAAAACTATTATCAAAAAATGGCACAAACTGATTAGCTAGCGGACTTTGAGGGTTTCGCCTTTGAAAGTGATTTTGTAGGGTATAATCATAACTTGTTTCGGGCCTGCTTCTAGGTGACCAGTTGCCCAAGCCTTTAGGCCACATTTCTTGGCGACTTCAACTGCTTTTTGTGCCTCATTTGACGGCAAGTAAACCGCATAGCCGGCTCCCATATTGTAATTACTGTACATCTCGGCCTCGCTGTTGCCGCTTGCTTTGGCTATGAAGTTAAAGACCTCAGCGACGGGCGGCACTTTGTCGATAACGTAGCTAAAAGCCGGCCGGCCACGCATAATTTTGCGCCAGCCATGGCCGGTGATATTTGAAAGGTAGTGGACATCTAAACCAGCCGCAAACAATTCGCGGACAAGGCGGGCGTACAAGTGTGTGGGTGTCAAAACGGTCTCTCCGAGCTCAGACCCGTCAGCAAGCTTGGTTTGATAGCCGTCTGGCAAAGTAGCTGCGATTTCGCGGATCATACTAATGCCGTTAGCATGGACGCTACTCGACTCAATCAAGACAATCGCATCACCGCTGCTTAGCTTTTTATCTGAAACAAGTTGGTCCTTAGGCTTAATAACACCGAACGCCGAACCGGCAAATTCCAGTACTCCATCGTTGACGATGCCTGGTAGCGATTGCGTTTCACCACCGCCCCACGTGACTCCCGCAGCGTCACAAGCTGCGCGCCAACCCGTAATAAAGTCTTCCGTAAGTTTGTGGTCGGCTAACCATTTATAAGAACTGGATGACCAATAGGCATTGCTCACAACAGGGGTGGCTCCGACGCTGATAAGATCATTGATGAACGTCGCTACCGTATCTTGGGCAATCGCCGCAAAATGTGATGTGCCCGTTTTCTCATAAATGGCCTGAGCGATTAAACTCTTGGTGCCAAGCCCCTCTTGCACAAAGGCGCCGTACATATCCCCCATGTCAAAAACATAGGCCGATTCGCCGCGGGTGCCCTCGACTTCCTTAAAACCAAACGGCAGGTTTTTGGCCGTGGCTAAACCCTCGTTTTGTGCTAAAACTTTGGCAGGATCCGCTGTGTCATAGTCCACAGAGGTGTGATAAGACAGTTTCTTCCCCATTGCCTAAAAGTATATATGTTTATTATTGAATTCAGAACTTAGGTTAAGCCAAGCTCCTGCTTGAGGTTTAAGTAATCTTGGAAATCTCTTGGCACCCACACTTTTTCTGTGTCTTGCACCGCATCAAACAGCGTATCTGGATCGTCCCATGGCATAACAGGAACTTCATGCTCGGCGAAAGTCGGTCCGACATCATATTCTGTTGAAAAAGCGGGTACAGCGTGCAAAGTTTGGCCCGCTTGTGTTTCAGGGTGTGTTTTGCGTCGCTCAAGAACAAATTCTTGAATATGTTTACCCCACATGCCAGCAGTTAATGGCAGCAAACCTGGATGGGTATTTAACAGATTTGTCTCATGCGCATGTTCCCAATTTTCGGGCAGTCCAAAAACTTCCAGTATCTCGCCCTGTAAACGTTTCATAAAGCCCATCATGATCACGATCCCAACATCAACCTCTTTGAATGCGCGAACCATAGCCGCCGAAGCCTCTTTTGTCAAAAGCTTGCCATCTGTTTCACCAGGGTGAGTTGCATTGCTGATATGGCGTGTAGCGATTTCAAGTCCGTATTGTTGATTTGTCCGTTCAGCAACTTGGAATGCACCACCCTTACTGTTGTTCGAGATGAGCATTGCTACATTTGCACTAACATTCCCGGCGGCGATGGCGTGCAGAAAAAACCGAAGTGTAGTGCCACTTCCAGAAGCTAAAATCCCGACATTTGGTCGATAGAGTTCGCTCATGCTGTTTTTCTGGCCTGCCAACCGATGTCACGGCGGAACTGCATATCTTTGAAGCCGATGCGATCTGAGTCAGGGCCTAACCGATGAAAATCTATTGCGGCATACGCCCTGGCTGCGGCTTCATCGGGTGTTTCGCCAAAACCTGTTATAAACAAAGACCGT
>DATIHS010000054.1:0-3560 GCA_035480475.1 Patescibacteria group bacterium | reverse complement strand
ACCGATCAAAACGGGTATGACATAGGTGGCTTTAGAAACCTTACAGGCAAATCAGTGACTCACGTTGACAGATCATTTACTCAAGACAGTCTTCCCGGATTGCTTAATGGGAAAACAGCTACCCTACACATCGTAAGTGGTAACGGCACCAAAATAGGCGGCAATCACTTTACTTTGACTGGTGTTTCTGCAAGTATTACGTGTAATTAATGGCAATTTGGCACTCTTGACTTACGAGTGCTAATCACGCTACACTAGCACTACCGCGAGGTATGTGCCAATGACAGATCGACAAGCCAAAATACTAGCTGCAATTGTGGAACAATATGCCGAGGTGGCGAGCCCAGTCGGCTCATCACTGATGGCTAAGCTTTTCAACGTTTCTTCAGCAACTATTCGGGCAGAAATGGCTGAACTCGAGCACCTGGGCTTTATTACCCAGCCACACACAAGCGCTGGCCGCGTGCCAACAGATAAAGGCTACCGATTCTATGTGAACAACCTTGGAGACGCCACTGTGACAGCAGGGGAAAACCGGGCAGAGCGCGCCCTCACTGCCAGGGTGGAAGGCGGCGGCTTGCCAGAACGCACCATCCGTAATGCTGTGGACACCCTCGTGGAACTGACACACAACCTGGGGCTAGCGACCATTGGCAACCAGCTCTACATGAGTGGGCTATCTAACCTGTTCGGGCAACCAGAATTTATGCAAGGTAAACAAGTCCAGCAAATTGCGAGATTGCTGGACAACCTGGAGCCCTGGCTGCACGAAACAGCGCCCAATGAACCGCTCAGCGTCTACATTGGCCAGGAAAACCCGATTGGCCGGAGTGCCGGTGCAAGCCTAATTATCAGCCGCTTCCGGAGCCCCTATTCCGATAGGAGTTACATCGGTGTCTTAGGGCCGACCCGTCAGCAGTATCGTGACGTTATGGGGCTTGTTGAACACGCCGGCCGCTCATTAGAGGGGGTGTTATATGGTTAAAAAGAAGCCAACCCTGGAAGAACTCCAACAACGGCTTGGCGAATTAACACAAGCCCTGCAGCGCGAACGTGCCGACAGCCAGAATATTCGGCGTCGCCACGAAGAGCAGCTCGCCGGCCTTAAAAACCTCGTTAAAGCCAACGTGGTGCGGGAGCTACTGCCGGTTATTGATAACTTCGAGCGCGCCCTCAAACATATTCCCAAAGACCTAGAAGGGAATGATTACGTTAAGGGCGTACAAGGCGTTGTTAAACAGTTTGAAAACACACTCAAACAGATGGGTGTAGCACGTATTAAAACGGTTGGCGAAGTGTTTAATCCAATCTATCACGAAGCGATAGCTATGGAAGACAGTGACGGTACAGTTGAAGTCGTTTGCGAGGAACTTCAACCTGGATACCACCTAGGCGACGAAGTCATCCGCCACGCCATGGTCAAGGTTAGAATGGAGCACAAGAAATGAGCACTAAAGCAAAACGAGAAAAACTGACTGAGCATGACGAAGTATTGGCTGATATATTTGGTGCAATGGTGGATATCGATGCAGCGCTGGAGGAGGGTGTAATTGATCCCGAACAAGCTATGCGGGCTAAATGCGACCTTTTCTGGAGCTTTAAAAACGAATTGGGAGAAGAAGAAAACTTGGGTATTGAAAGTTTCATTATTGGTGATGCGGTGGCGGCTGGGCTAGATGAAGTCAGAGCTCAGACCATCTGGCACGAGATAGAACAGCAGGAATTAAGCGCTCGGGAGCAGCAAAATGACTGATTTCGAATATCCACTGACGCCAAATGACGAAGCTGGAATGTATATTGCGACCATTGCCGAAGCGGCATTCGATGCCTGGTCACGTGGGGTTGAGTTTGCCGATATATTTGATGACCGGACATATAAAGAGAGAACCAGAAGCCTCATATCGGAGAGGACCGGAGACGCCATGGAGCAGGCTGGGGTATTTGTATCTACAGAAGCTGAAGCGACCCAGGCGGAAAAGGAAAGGCGCGTGCTTGCATACATCGAGAGTGGCTTGGATGAAAATGCGGCACGTCGGAAAGTTCGTGGCGATTATCTGAAGGCATTCTTGATGAAGCGATTTAGGTTTGAGGAAACAGACCAATTAACACAATAGAGGAGGAGTAAATATGGGAAAGATTATCGGTATTGATTTAGGGACCACCAACTCAGCCATGGCTGTCATGCAGGCTGGTAAGGCGGAGATAATTGCGAATAGCGAAGGCGCACGTACGACGCCTTCCGTTGTAGCCGTGAATAAGAATGGTGAGCGGCTGGTTGGCCAAGTGGCCCGTCGTCAACAGGTTACAAACCCTAAGAACACGATTTATGAAGTCAAGCGCCTGATTGGCCGTAAATTTGATGACAAAGAGGTCCAGCGTGACCTCAAATTGATGGGCTATGAGATTGTCAAAGCTGGTAGCGGTGTGAAGGTCAAAATGGGCGATAAAGATTACAGCTCAGAAGAGATCAGTGCCATGGTGCTCGGTAAACTCAAGGCTGACGCTGAGAGTTTCCTTGGTGAAAAGGTATCTGAAGCTGTTATTACCGTCCCCGCTTACTTTGACGATTCCCAACGCCAGGCCACCAAAGATGCTGGTAAGATTGCCGGTCTTGAAGTTAAGCGCATTATTAATGAACCCACGGCGGCAGCTTTGGCCTATGGCTTGGACAAAGCCGAGAAAAAGGACGAAAAAATCGCCGTGTACGACCTTGGCGGTGGTACTTTTGATGTTTCTATTTTGGAACTCGGTGATGGTGTCTTTGAAGTGAAGTCTACCAATGGTGACACACACTTGGGCGGTGCCGACTTTGACCGCGTGCTCGTGAACTATTTTGCCGACGAGTTTAAAAAAGGACACGGCATTGACATCAGCGAAGACAAAGCAGCTATGCAACGTCTACGCGACGAAGCCGAAAAGGCTAAGATTGAGCTCTCAACTACTAATGAAGTAGATATTAATCTGCCGTTCCTGACGGCTGACGCTGATGGGCCAAAACACTTTGAACACAAACTGACGCGCGCTAAGCTGGAAAGTCTCGTGGGCGATCTGGTTGATAAGACAGCTGTCCCCTGTGAAAAAGCCCTCAAGGATGCTGGTTTGAAGACAAGTGATATCGATGCCATCGTGCTGGTAGGTGGTATGACTCGCATGCCGGCCGTGCAGGAAAAAGTAAAGAAAATCTTTGGCAAAGACCCAATGAAAGGTGTAAACCCGGACGAAGTAGTGGCCGTTGGTGCCGCCATCCAAGGCGGGGTCCTCCAAGGTGACGTCAAGGACGTGTTATTGCTAGACGTAACGCCTCTAAGCCTTGGTATTGAAACCTTGGGCAACGTGGCCACAAAGCTCATTGCACGCAACACTACTATCCCGACCAGTAAAAGTGAGGTCTTCAGTACCGCTGCCGACAACCAACCGCAAGTAGAAATCCATGTGGTCCAGGGTGAGCGTGAAATGGTGGCCGACAATAAGTCTCTCGGACGTTTTGTGCTTGATGGTATTCCACCATCCCCCCGCGGCGTGCCCCAAATTGAAGTAACCTTCAATATTGATGCCAACGG
>DATIHS010000053.1:0-3173 GCA_035480475.1 Patescibacteria group bacterium | reverse complement strand
GGCGTGGGCGGAGAAGTTGCGGATCATATGGGTGCGCATGGACAAGACGATGTTCCAGAAGGAGTTGCCGGTGGCGATGACGCGCATGGGGGCCGGGGCGTCCCAGATATTGTTGGTATAGATTGGGACTGGTTGGTAGGACACGTACAGTGGATCTGGTGTCACAGCATACAGGTAGCTCAGGGCAGCTAGATAACGCTTGTGGGGATGGTTGTCGGCGTCGAGCGTGGTGACAATAACGTTGAGGGGCTTAATCCCACGGGCTTCGACTTCCTTTTGCAGTTCGCGGCCAGCCCAAGTAACGTTGCCGCCTTTGCCAATAATTTCGCCGGGCTGGTCGATGTGTTTGTAGGCTGCTGCGAACAGGAATTTATCCTTGTAGTCTTTGATGAGCTGTTTCGCTCGTGCTTCGACCTCTGGGCCGCCACGATCTTCGTAAGCAATGATGAGCATGACCTTTTTCATGTCGTATTCGGATGCCAACACCGACTGGATGGTGGGCTCGAGCACTTCCCGGCTCTCATTCCAGGTGGCAATTATGAGGGCGTGGACGATGTCATCGGGCTTGATGGGTGTAGGCTGTTCGGCTATACGCACGATGTTTTCATAGTGCCACGAAGGGATTTGTTGTTCGGGTTGGTCCACTTTGCCGGTTTCCAACTCCTCTAACATTTTGGCCCACGGCAGACGCTTGTGTTGTTTGAGCATACGATAGCCCTGGAGGGCGCGGATATCGAGGCCGATGGCTTTGGCAAGCCATAGTAGTAAATAAGCCGAAATGAAGATAGCTGACAGAGGCGCCGTGAGGTACGGTGTACGAATATAGACATAGCTTAGGGCAAATGGCAGCGCCAATATAGACCACGTAATGAGTCCGGGCAACATTTCGAAGAAGCGGTAGCGTTTGCCGCGTTCATTTGGTTGGGGAATCTCTATATTTCGCATGTTAACGCAGTAATAATAGCGCGTTACTGATTACTAGAGACATGACGATAAGCAGCAGACCGAGGCCGAGGATAATATGGGAGAAATTGCGGCGAATGTGGTAAACACGGATGCTCAAAAAGGTATGGACAACCAGGACCAGGGCCGAGAAGGCCGCAAAACTGAGTATGTCCACGCTGTTCCCTTTGTAGTAAGCACTCAGGCCGAGGCTCGGACGGAACTGCACAATATAGCCGTCGGCGCGGGCGCTATCGAGTCGCAGCAAAATCATAACAGTGGTGAGCACGGTAAAAAACGTGTTGGCTGTTAGCAGCAAAAGCACAACCCGGTCATGAATATAACGTTTTGATGCGGTCATTTAGTGATAGTTTAATGCTTTTAGAGTTGTCTTAACAGAACAATTGGTGCGGGTGGGGGGAGTCGAACCCCCGTCTTGGCCTTGGGAAGGCCACATAATAGCCGTTATACGACACCCGCTGATCAGTTACGTGGAGCCGAAGATGGGATTCGAACCCACGACCTACGCTTTACGAAAGCGCCGCTCTACCAGCTGAGCTACTTCGGCAACAAAGATTCCCCCGGGAAATTAACGGGAGTAATTATAACAGATCAGGTGATCATATTAGGGCTAGTTTTGGGCGACTGAGCTTGACCCGATGACGACGTAATCGAACTGGTAGTTCTTGCCGGCTTGCGGTGTGCCTGTGGTAACAATCTGGAAGCCATTGTCTGTTTTTTGGATAAACACTGGTAGACCCAGGCTATCTGCGCTGGTTGGGCTCAGGACCACGCGAGGTGCTTGCTCGTATGGCTTATTGAACGATACGGTTGCCAGTACCCCGCTGTGCGCTGATGTGCCTGCCGTCAAAGTAATCGTACCGGCGGTATCTGTACCGTCAATAGTTATGTTAGCTCCGAGGACTTGTCCGTCGTTTCCGAGGTTGGAATCTTTGGCAATATTTGGCTTAACACCTTCGCTCAACAGATGTCCGTTGACAAAGAGGCGATCAGTTACGGTTATGATACTGGCTGTTAGCTTGCCATGGACGGTGACATCACCAGTTACTGTCAGTGATGCTAGGGTAGCTGGACCGGTGACATTGAGGCTGGCAATGTTGGCAATACCACTGATTTGCAACGAGCCAAACTGGGCAGCAGTTGACTGCAGAACCTGACCGCTGGTTGGCGCCCAGAAGCCAGGCTGAACTTTTACAATGATGCCGGTTTGGCCGTCGCCGCTAAAGGACTGCATGGCGTAACCGATGATCTGGCCAGGCTCGGTAGCTTTCATACCAACACCAGGAACGCTGGATGCCGTAATAGGATCACCGATGTTTATGGCACCATTTTCATCTGATACTCGTACCGGTACGCGACCTGCTAAGGCGACCGTAACATGCTCGTAGCCTTTGCCATCGTCTAGAACTAAGCCAGGTTGGGTCGAAACGACTCCGAACAGTTTGCCATCATACTTGCTGGCGCTGCGTACGGCATAGGCTTCACCGTTTGGCGCAGTATCACCAAAGCTTACGAGTTCGCCAGGAACTAAGTTATCACTTGCTTGGGCTGGATAGTTTTCCGCGACGTCAATACCGGAAGTCACAGCAGATGGAGTCAACCTGACACCATCAATGAATAGGTTTGTCGCGGTGCCGGCAGAACCCAGTCGGACGCGTACCCGCCCCCAAGTTGCCGTCAACCCAGTATTTCCCAAGGCAGTTGAAACAGCAGCCCAAGCATTGGTCGCTGCAACACCCACACTACCGTTAACAGTGGTTACGCTTGTTTTACTCACACAGTTTGCCTTGCTGGTATAAGTGTCCAGGAAGGTATCTAGCGCAGTGGTTGAGGCTGCTGTACCTTTGAAGCGTAGGCTCAAGGTATAAGCCTGGGTGGCACTTATTGGAACACATGCCGAAGTAAAATCGCCTTCAGCGGTCGTACCGGACATAGCCATCTGTTGCGAGCGATCACCTTGGCCTGGCGAAGTGGTAGTGACACTGGGGGTGGCCGTTGCTACCGTCTGGGCGAACGTCCAATTATCGGCCACAGTGGCCGTGCCATCATTATTAACTTCAAAGCCAGAGTTCGGGACCATTGATTCTTGGTCGCCTAAGGCATTTACACCGTTGCCGGTTTGCAATACATCGCCATTTATATAAAGGCCAGTATTCGTGGTGTCAACGGTCAAGATTTGCGCGCCACCTGAAGTTTGGACTTGGAAGGCG
>DATIHS010000052.1:0-3896 GCA_035480475.1 Patescibacteria group bacterium | reverse complement strand
ATCTCTGTTATAATTGAATACAATAATAGACAAGGAATGAAAATTGGAACGAACTCTCATAATCCTAAAGCCTGATGCCTTGCAGCGAGGGCTGATTGGCGAAATTATTAGCCGTTTGGAGCGCAAAGGCCTCAAAATCCTCGGTATGAAGATGATGACGCTCGATAGCGCGCTGCTAAAAGCCCATTATTCTCATCTCATCGAAAAACCATTTTACGCAGGCCTAGAGAGCTTTATGAAGAGCTCCCCAGTGGTGGTCATTGCTCTGGAAGGCTATGAATGTGTCAATTCAGTGCGCGTTATTGTTGGCGCCACGAACCCTCGTCAGGCGGAAGCCGGTACCATCAGGGGTGACTTTGCCATTGGGCAGGGACGTAACCTCATCCATGCCTCAGACAGCAAAGAGTCCGGCCTGGCAGAAATTGAGCGTTTCTTCACATCCAAAGAACTCTTTAATTACGATAAATCAGAGTATTTACACATCTACGAAGCGTACGAACGCGACGCTTAAGCATCATCTGGTGTCCCCACCGCGATTCGAACACGGATCTGCTCCTTAGGACGGAGTTATTCTATCCATTGAACTATGGGGACGTATCCCAACAATTATAGCCGAAAAAGCTTGAACTTATCACCTATGAGCTATAATTGACGCATAATGGCCGAACAACAAAAACCAAAGTATTTTGCCGACCAGTTTGATGACGAAGAAGTTCTCTTTGTTTTTCGCAAGCATCCGATTGTTATGCGTAAGGGACTCGTCCTGGCTATGCTTGGCCCCCTCATAGGGGTTATCCCAGCTGCAGTCAAGCCAACACTAGGCTTCGGTTGGTTCTTTGGCGGTATTGTCGCAGGGATTATCGCAGGAATGCTGTGCTTCTTTCCTTCGTGGATTGCCTGGTATTACAGCGTTTTTATCGTCACTGACCAGCGTTTCATACAGATTACGCAAAAAGGGCTCTTCCACCGCAGTGTTGTCGACATTGGCCTAAACCAGATGCAAATGGTCAACTACGAAATCGCTGGCCTGCAGGAAACGATCCTCGGGTTTGGTACAATAATGGTGCAGACATATATGGGTGATTTAGTGGTCCACGATATCCACCACCCTGCCAAGATCCAAAAGAAACTGCTGCACATACTGCGCGATCAAGGCATTATTGTCACAAGCCATCCAATTAATAGAAGTGGGAACGATGAAGAGACCCAAACTGAAGAAACCGACGCTTAAATTACCACGCCGAAGGGGCAAGAGGGAACCTGAAGCACCTGCGGCCGAAGGCGTGCCCCGGATTACCAACGAAACGATCGCGGAACACCGCGAAGAAATCATCGGTAGCGCCCGCAAATACATCTATCCTTTGCAGCACTCTAAGCACCGCATCATCTTAATTACCACTGGTTTGCTCGTAGCCAGCATTATTACATTCTTTGCCTACTGCACACTGGCTCTTTATCGTTTCCAGTCTACCTCTGGTTTTATTTACCGTGTCACCCAAGTTGTTCCATTTCCCGTCGCACGGGCAGGCAACAGCTTTGTCTCTTATGAGAGCTATCTTTTCGAGGTTCGCCACTACACTCACTACTACCAAACGCAACTCAAGGTGGATTTTAACTCCACCGAAGGCAAACAACAGTTGGAAGCTTTCAAAAAACAAGCGCTCGATAAAGTCATTAACGATGCTTACATCAAGAAATTGGCTGACAAATACCACGTCACGGTCAGTGACCAACAGATTAACGACCAAATCACTATCTTGCGCAACCAAAACCGCTTGGGTAACTCAGACAAAGTGTTTGAAGATGTCTTGCGGGATTACTGGGGCTGGTCAGTCGACGACTTCAAACGCTCCTTGCGTGACCAACTTTTAGCTCAGAACTTAGCCGCTGCCCTCGATACCAATACCCAAAAACGGGCCGACCAAGCCCTGGGCGAACTAAAAAGTGGTGCGGACTTCGGGGCCGTTGCCAAAAAGTATTCAGACGACGTTGGTAGCAAGGATAACGGTGGCGATATCGGCGTGATCGAACGGACCAAACGCGACCTAACGGCCCAAACGGTTGATGGTCTCTACAAACTCAAGCCAGGGCAATACTCCGACGTCATTAACATCGGCTACAGTCTGGAAATCGTCAAGAATATTGAGAACACAAGTGACGGACGTATCCATGCCGCCCATATATTGTTCAACTTTAAAGACAGCTCATCGTATTTGAACGACCTTAAAGACCAACAAAAAGCCAAGGCCTACGTCAAACCGTAATCTGCATAAAAATCTGATTCTTATACCCCCTGTGATATAAGGATTGCATCTTTACACGCTTCTAAAACAAAATACCTTGTTGTTCATTTCTGCCGGGGCTATATTGTTTGCATGTCTTCAAAAGAAGCCTCACCCAATCTTCCTCCTATACCGGCCCCAGGCGACGAGTACATTTGGTTTATTGATTTTGAAAACCGTAGCGTCAGCTGCGCGATTGCTGCAGCTGGTATCAAACGCTATGGTGAACTCGCTAATCTGGAAGAGGTCGACTTTATGGCCATGGGTCTCATCCCCGACGAGCTTAAATTCGTCAGGACTCTCCTAGAAAAACGGCCATGGCTGAACTCACCCCTAGTCGAAGCAGAAACATCGGCTCAAATCATCGAACTTCCCGTCTCACAACCACCCCGGCCTATGCCTATCATTCTCGAGGCCATCGCTAACTAAAGCTATTTTTTACGGTCTAACAAATAGCGCTGAACAGCTAGTGTGCCCCATAAGCTCGCATTAACCGCGGTTAAAACTGCCGAATACCATAATCGTAAACTTACATACACAACCAGGCCAGGTATAAGGAACGTAAATGTTAACGAACTCGTAGCCAAGGCAGGCTTTTTGTCGGCGTGCAAAACAGATGGCAGCAGCGCTAAGCTGAAAACCACAAAACTGATTGCGAGGACGCTATCCTGCCAATGATGCATGACGCTATCTTAACAAATTATTGCCAGCATGGGCGGAGACTTGGAGCACGTCACGCCGGTGCTTCACTAATTTAGCTAGCCTGGTAATCCTTTATATACGCCCGTTGGCCTTACTCCAGGGGTGCGGTCGTCATAGTCTAGTACGGTTTCACAGAAGTAATTTGCTTGGAAAAGATCTATCGACATGGCGGTATTCGAGCCGTGGAACCGCATGTTTTCTATAGTGCC
This sequence comes from Patescibacteria group bacterium, assembly GCA_035480475.1. Lineage (GTDB taxonomy): Bacteria > Patescibacteriota > Saccharimonadia > Saccharimonadales > DATIHS01 > DATIHS01. Next base: position 703 of record DATIHS010000052.1, on the reverse strand, counting down.
GCAGAGCGCAACAGGTAAATTATGCCCAACCTTTTGTACATAGGTATCAACGACTGCAGGCACTTTCACCGCAGTATGCACCGGCAAGAAATGGCCTTCAGTAAAACGGCCAAACTGCACCAACATTGGCTTTGGCGCCATGCCGAGCAGGTCTTCTTTACCCAACCAACGTCCAAACCGAATTTCCCTACGGAGGCTGTGGTGGTAGATCTCATCACTGACCGGGGTATAGTGGCCACCAAGCGCGACCGTTCCAAAAACTGCGCAGTCAACTCCATAATCGCTCTGTTCCCAGCGATCGCAAGCTTTGACCGCATGACAAACGGCTCGTACAAAACTGGGGTCAGTGGCCAATTGCTCACCATCCCTCATTATTTGTGTGGTTTCGGCCGTTATCTCATGGGGATCTGTCACCAAGCAGGCGGCATGCAGCGTTCGAGAGAGGGCTTCGACCTCTATCGTTTCAAAAGCTAGAGTACTCACAGACATCTTAACATTTATACCATAAAAGATGCATTAAGTCTATATTATGGTGACGCCAAAATAAGCCGCTTCATACAGATATCTTAACAGTTTGACCACCACTCAGCTGGTAAAATACGAAGCGACCAAAAGGCCCAAGACGACCAAGCCAAGTGCGCGGCGGAAGAGATTTATGCCTTTGGTCACCTCCAGAAAAGCCCACGTGAACAAAAAAGCCGTA
>DATIHS010000051.1:0-4230 GCA_035480475.1 Patescibacteria group bacterium | reverse complement strand
GCAAAAAGGAACCGAAAAAGCCACCGGACGACGTTCCGCCTTACCTAGCTGTAGTAAAAAAGTAGCTTGCCTCAAGAACTCCTCAAAACAGTGCCACTGGCACTATTTATCGTCAGACAACTTGAGGAAGCCAAGCCCGCTACTTTTTTACTACAGCTAAGCATGGCTACACTCTAGTCCGGCTTTCTTGCTTCTGGGTGCTTCAAAAGGTGGGGGTTTACCAGGTTCTGGAAAACCGATGCTTCTTCTCAGCAAGCTGCCGAATCAAGCCAGAACCTTAGCCCCATTCCTCCTTAAAAGTTAGAGAATGGGGCCGACCAGAGGGAGTTGTTCTGGCGCGGCAGCTTGGTGGTTGAAGGAGCGATAGTGTTTTACAGTGCCTGTGGCCTTTTGTAAAACTTTTGGCCACGCAAAAGTTTTATGTTTGGTTCTTTTTAAAAGAACAAAGCATTACAATAGATGGATTAAGGAGACAATGTGCAACTCACTAGTCCAGATTTTGAAGGCGGTCAGCCGTTGCCATTAACTGCCGGTTTAAAGCGTGAAAACCGGCGACCTAGTTTAAGAATCAGTGATGTGCCAGCAGGCGCCAACAACTTGGCCGTGCTGGTTTATGACCCAGACGCCCCTAATGGTAATTTTACCCATTGGCTAGCTTGGAATATCCCGCCGGCAACTATCGAGTTAAATTCAGACAACTTACCAGCCGGGGTGGTGCAAGGTACCAATGACCTAGGCAATTCACGTTGGGATGGTCCGGCGCCGCCGGGCGGCACGCATCATTATCATTTCGTACTTTTGGCACTCAGCGCGCCGCTCAATTTGCCAGCTAGTGCTTCCCGTAAAGCTTTCGACCAAAAAGTCCAAACCAGTACGATTGAAAAAGTCGAGCTAGTCGGACTGTACAGCGCCGACTAAATCTTTTCGATAGCCTGGTGCGAAGCTATAAGTGACGCCAGTATCAAACCCAAACCAACCACACCGGTAATAGCTTCCGGCACGTTCCAAAAAACGCTGACTAGTAGCGCTAGGGCCAACACCAAAATGGCATAGTGAGCACCATGTTCCAGGTACTTGTAGGTGCTTAATATACCTCTTCGGACCATAAAAACCGTCAGCGACCTGACCCACAGCGCGCCAATGCCTAAGCCTATAGCAATGAGCGTGACTTTGGTAGTAATAGCAAACGCCCCGAGCACGCCGTCGAAGCTAAAGCTGGCGTCCAGCAGCTCCAAATAAAGCACGGCTATCACGGCAGACGCGCCAATAATCTTCCCTTTCTTAGGTTGGCCGCCCAGCCGCCCTACCCAATCAATAAACAGCTTTATAACGGTATAAATGGCAATCCCCAGTGCACCGCCCTGCAGAGTCGTAGCCCTGTAGTGGTTCAGCGGCAACATCGAACAAACATACACTATTACGAAAGTTAAAGCCGGCGCGATCCACCATTTGCTGCCAGCACGCTGTAGTAACCTTTCGATCCGGTAGTGCCATAACACTTCGCGTTCGCCATCAAAAAAGAAATAAAGCGCCAGAGTCAGCAAAAAGCCGCCGCCGAAAGCGGCGATGGCCGGATGAGCCGCTTCCAAATGGCTAGCGTAGAGGTCGGGGTGGTGCAGAGCCAGGTCTACCACATGACGCCAGGGCAAATGGGCGCCAACCGAAACTATTAAAATAGGGAAAACTAGCCGCAGTCCCAAAATGGCCACCACCATGCCCAGCGTCAGGAATAGCTGCTGCCAAAAATGTGATAATTTTTCTAGGATTTTGGCATTCACGATAGCGTTGTCAAAGCTAAAGGCCACTTCGATAGCGATCAGCACCATAGTCGTCCACAGCGCCCCCAGGCCTAAGCCGAAAGCCACCCACACCAGCACCGCTAAAGTGGCGAAAATCGAAAAACTAAACGACCTAAGTAATGTTCGCATTAACCAATCGTAGCATAACCGATTAAGTTCAGGACGGAGATTCGGAGTTGTATTTGGGTTTGCGGTACAACCGCTTCAGATTAACCAGTGCGATGCCCATACCTACCCAGTACATCAGCATCGCGAATATCCAACCGACAATCGGTACAAAGCCGAGTAAGCTAATGATGACGCTACCGGCCAACACCACTAGTAGGGCATTTTTGGCCCTGGCCAGTACCATGCTGCCCAAATAATAAGCCGCCAGCGGCCAACTCACGACCCATAGCCCCGCCCAGAGCAACAGCAGGAATAGGCCAAGCGGTATGCCAATGACGGTTATGAATAAGCTAACAGCCAGCACGGGTATAACGAACATCGACAAGAAACCGGTTAGCAGTACTGTACCCAAACTATCGACCGCTACTTGGTTCCAGCGACGGAAAAGGTTGGGGAAAAGCAGCACCAGTACAAAAGCGAAGAAGATGGCGGCAAAGAGCCAATACATCCGCCAAACCAGAGCAAACCCGTGCCAAGACGAACTGCGCTGGGCGCGGCTGGGATAATTATGCAGCTGCTGGCCGCTCACCACCGCGCCAACTTCTAACCGGGCGGTTGCCTGGGCTGTATAGTTAAGGTCACGACCGACTTTTGAAGTGCTCTGCAGCAAAAGGTCTTCGCTTCTAGCGTTCAAGTCCCGGCCAATTTGGCCGCCAACGCTAGCTTGGCCGGCTGCCAAAGTTAAGTCGCCACCTACGGTGGTTCGTTTGTCGACATTGGCCATTTGTCCGGTAAGCGTACCATTTTTAGCGACTTCAGCACTCAGGTTAAGCGTCTGGCCGGCCAGGCGGACATTGCCATTCACCTTGCCCCTGACGGTTACGGTTTGGCCGGCACAGAGCACGTCGCCTTCCACCGTCGCGTCCACGGTCACGGTTTGGCCGGCACAAAAGACATCGCCCTTAATGGTGCCGGTTATATTAACCGTCTGGCCAAATTTATAAACCGAGTGGTCACTGGTGCCAGCGGCCGTGGTTTGGTTTGTAGCGCCATAAGCCAGCCCGCCAACTGCCAATAAAGTTACTACCAACACCCCAGTTGTCGTGATTAGCTTGCGAAATCTGCCCATATTATGCCTCCTGTTTATCTATATTGTAACCTTTGCGTCAAAAAAGGAGATAGAAAATCCTATCTCCTTTTCCAGGCCTGCAGTGTTGTAGTTAGCTCTTGGTCCAGTGGGACATGATGTGTTCTCTGACTTGATCGTCAGTCATCGGCATGTCGGAGTGCTTTTCAGCCAGATGGGCTTTTTGCATCGCCATCATCTTTTCCATGGCTTCATCGTCATCCATCGCTTCTACGGTCATTGTTTGAGGCTCGTGGCCCATATCGCACACTAAAGTATAAGTCATAACTTGTTCTCCTTTGTTACACCTTAACTGTAGTCCTGCCACCTACAAAGGTCAAACGCTTATGCCACAGATAGCTTGTGATAAATAACACCTGTCAATTGAAGAATATTCTAAGAATTTAAGAGTAGTATTAAAAGTAAATAGGGGGTGGACATGAAAAATTTATTTAATTTAAAGCGAGCGGCTTATTTATTGGTTGCCATTAGCCTGGCAAGCACTTTAGTATTGGGTTTTACTGCGCCGAACACAGCTAGTGCCAGTGATAAGACTGCTAATTCTTCGCAGGCCAAGAAAAAGCCAGCTAAAAAAGCTAAAGTAACTACCAAAACTGTTACCCAAATCAAGTCTCTAGCCTTCACTACCATTAACCAAAACGATCCTAATTTGCCTGAAGGCCAGACCAAGGTTGTGCAAGTTGGTAAAAAAGGCACTGAGAAGCAAACTTATAAAGTGACCTATAAAAACGGCAAACAAACCAAGAAATCTTTGGTCAGCCGTAAAGTTATTTTGGCGGCCACACCTCAAATCGTCGCCATCGGAACTTACAAAGCGCCTCCGCCCCCACCACCTTCTCCATGCGATCCGAATTATTCGGGTGCCTGCGTACCAATCGCCAGCGACGTAGATTGCGCCGGCGGCAGCGGCAACGGCCCAGCTTACGTCCGCGGCCCCGTTCGCGTTATTGGTTCCGATATCTACGGCCTGGACCGTGACGGCGACGGCGTGGGGTGCGAATGACATGAAGCTGATCCGTTACCGCAAACCCTCGATCAAAACTTTGACCGGTTACACTCGAGTCAAGCGGAGAGCTAAGAGATCCTTAGGCATCAGCCAAGTTCAAAGCTGGACAAAACCAAGCCGTATAAAGCAGCGAGCCAAGTATAAACTGGGTTTGTACTCGCCAACCGCGC
>DATIHS010000050.1:0-2681 GCA_035480475.1 Patescibacteria group bacterium | reverse complement strand
GAGCGCGGTGTGGTGCACTATGCCACGACGCCTAATCCAGGCGAACTCGGCAATGGCGCCATTTTTGGCCACTCCAGTAACAATATCTTGAACAAGGGAAAATATAAGTTTGCCTTTGTGTTGCTCAAGCGGTTAGAGGTGGGCGATACATTTATGTTGCAGAAGGATGGCAAGCGCTATGTATACCGTGTGTTTGATAAAAAGGTTGTAAAGCCGAGCGAAGTTGATGTTTTGAACCACGATTATGGTAAGCCGGCCACCTTTAGTCTGATTACGTGCGACCCCCCTGGAACGAGCCTGAATCGTTTGGTGGTAACCGGCGAGCAAATCACACCAGACCCCGCTACAAATGTTAAAAGCAGCGCAACGCCGTCATCACAAAAACCCACCATTTTGCCGAGTAATTCTGAGTCGTTGTGGCACCGTTTGGTGCACTTGTTTAGCAGCTAGCTTCTCAGTTCTAGTGGATTACTGAGAGCTGCTAGGCGGTAACACCTTTAGCTCAGTACGAAGCAGCTGGAGTTTGTCAGCAGCGTTAGTTTGAGGAGCAAGACTAAAGAGAGCCGTGTAGTCGCGGTCAAAGAAGGGCGTAAAGCTGGCATTCGACGGGCTGAGCTTTTGGAGGTTCGTGCCGTCGAAGTCAAAAATGACAATAGTGTCGCCGCTGGTAAACATCAGACGGTGTCCATCCATCCAGGTAGCCTTTTGATCAGGCGTGAGGTTAAGCTTGGTATCGTAATGGAACTGGCGGCCCGTTTCGGCATCATAGACCGCAAAACTGCTGCCACTTTGGACGGCAATAAAGCGCGCAATGGCAGAGAACGAAAGATATTGGGCTTGCGGTTCGATCAATACTCGGAACGGCCGAGGCGCCTGGGCGGGCTTATGGGTGTAGGCACTTAAGGGGTCTTGATAGACATAGTTATGGCCATCTGTTGGGCTGCCCACAACCACATAAAAATGGTTATTGAATTTGGCCATATCCATGAGGTACTTACTCGCAACAGGTAGGGTTCGTAAGATATAGTCGTTTCCGCTCTGGACATAGTGCACCTCGCTCGTGGTCGTGCCCGCAGGCGGCGTTAAGACGTATAAGAGTGTGTCCGCCTGGTACGACTTAAATTGTTGGACGTGGGATTGTACGAGTGTTGGCGATTTATTTTTGGTATCTGCCGTGAAGAGGTTACCGTCAGGGGCATTATATAGATAGAATTGGTCCGCTTTTTTGTCGCGCAAGTTGACAATAGTAAAGGGTTGGTTGGGAAAGACTTTATTGAGGTTAACACTGTTAGCAGGCGTATCGCGATCAAAAATAATGAATTCGCTACCGCCAGTAAAGCTGTGTTTTAGGAGCAGGTGGACGTTGTCGGTTGACCATTCCACCGCTTCAAAAGTATGGGCACCAGCGGCAGTCGTAAAGGCATCTGTCGGCAAGCTAACAGTAGTGGCCGGGTTTTGTTTGTTGTTCAAGTCTACTACTTGGAACGCACCAGGAGTTTCTGGCAGATTCACGACTAGCCAGTGTCGGTCGGGGCTTTCACTCGCCAAAGTCGGTATGGCGTTGTACGTTTGGAGAGTTTTGGTGACAAGCTGCTGGGGAAACAGGAATGGGTAAACCAGCTGCTCGATACTGCTGCCTTCGAGGCTAACCGCATGGTTCCAACTGCGATAACCGCTGCGCGTGAGATTCACGGTATATTGGCCAGCCGGTAAAATGAGCCGGTTGGTGGTGGTGCCTTTGTTCATGCCATTTACTTCAATATTGGCAGCTTCTGGGTGGGCATCAACTATGACCAGGCCATTTTGAATAATACCGCCGTTCGCACGGTCAATGTCATAACCATAGGAGGCAAACACGAGTATCAGCGTCGCCATGGCCAAAGCCACCGCCATGAGGCCATAGCCGATGAACAAACGAATACGGTGGGCGCGTTTCTTTTTGGGATCGAGAAAATCCATCACTCTAAGTATGGAGCAAATGTTGAAATAGTGAAGCATAATTCGTACCCTTGATGGCTAAAAGGAACAGCGGCTTTACTATTTGTAACACTAGCGTTAAGATACAAGCATCCAATAAAAAAGAGGGCCAACTCCGCCGTGGGCAAACAACATATCATTGAGCTAAATGGCAAGCGCTATGACGCCCTGACAGGTACCCCAGTAACCAACCTACCAACGGGGGTGGCCAAAGCCAAAGCTCTCGGCAAAGCGATTGACGGTTTTCGCCCAGTACCCCAACCAGCTCGCACTGTCCAAAAAGTATCGCCGCCGCTTAAGGCTCCGCAAAAGTCAAAAACGCTTATGCGTTCAAGTGTACGAAAACCAGCGCCAACCGTTAAACCAACCACTGTTGTGGACGGTATAGTAAGCCACCAAGCCACACTGCCACCAGACCGTTTAGCCCGGGCAGTAAGTACGCCCCGTAGCAAACTAGTCAGAAAGTTTTATGACGGAATCGTCTCACAAGGCCGATCGACACCTGCCGTGGCGGCTTTCAAAGAGAGTACGAGCGCCACTGAGGCCGAGACAGACGCAGACCCTCTGCAGCACCAAGTTGACGCTGCACAAAGCCACACGGCCCCAAAACTCAAAAAAACTCGGCTGTCGGCAAAAGTGGCCAAGCGTTTACGTGTTAAACCGCGTGTGGTCAGCGCCGGTACCATGGCCTTGGCCGCCATCCT
>DATIHS010000049.1:0-4140 GCA_035480475.1 Patescibacteria group bacterium | reverse complement strand
GGGCGACGCGGCCACAAAGAAGTATTGGAAGCCGAGGGCGTGGCTGTTTCTAATGATTATAAAGTGGATATTAGCGGCTTGTTATGGCAACCGAACCAATCCTAATTGCAATTGTTGGTGAGACGGCGAGTGGCAAGAGTGCCTTAGCATTAGAATTGGCACAGCACTTTAACGGTGAGATCGTCTGCGCCGATTCGCGGACCGCATACCAAGGCATGGATATTGGTACGGTTAAACCGAGCGTCGCGGACCGGCATCTTATTAAACATCATCTTCTGGATGTTGCTGCACCGGACCAGAAGTTCAACGTGGCACAGTTCAAGACATTGGCAAATGAGGCAATAACAGATATAAGCAAGCGTAGTAAATTGCCGATTATGGTTGGCGGCAGTGGGCTGTATGTCGATAGCATCCTCTTTGATTATCGTTTTGATGACAAAAATGCTGCTAGAAATGAACAAAATCCTAGGCATTTGAAAGCTGGCGACCAAACCGATCGAACACAACTACGTGAAAATACGCTGGCAATAGGGCTAGTGATCCCGCAGGAAGAGCTAAGACAACGGGTCGAAACAAGAGTGGAGCACATGGTGGAAGCCGGCTTGCTAGAGGAAGTTGCACAACTGGCAGAGAAATACGGCTGGGGGGCTCCGGGTTTGCAATCGATCGGCTATCAAGAGTGCCAAGCGTACCTAAATGGTGATCAAAAGCTTGAAGAAACGAAACAGCAGATAGTGCAACACACACTTTCATATGCCAAACGGCAGCGGACGTGGTTTAAGCGGAACAAAAGTATTCATTGGCTTACGGACCCCAGTCAAGCCGTAGCTTTAATGACTACATTTTTGAACAAATAACACTTATAATTGGACACTTGTCTGCTACAATAGCAGGGTGATTGAACAACTCTTTGGGAGTAAAACGAGGGTTAAGCTGTTGCAATTGTTTTACGGCAACCCGAACCGTTCATTTTATGTGCGGGAGATTACCCGTAAGATAGATGAACAGATCAATTCGGTGCGCCGTGAACTCGCGAATTTACTCAGTATTGGCATTATCAAATCCGACACAAACAACAACCGGTTGTATTACGAAGTTGACCAAGAATACCCGTACTATCCACCACTGTCAGCCATTTTTGGCGGGGGAGTCATAACGGCACCGGTTGCGCCATCAGCTGAAGCAGAAGCCCAGACACTTAAAGCCCTAGGTAACGTCGAGCTAGCTGTTTTAACTGGACAAATTACTCGCGATGATCGTGGTGGCATCGATGTCCTGCTCGTTGGTGACCTGAATCATACGCAAGTTACTAAATATATTGCCGAGCTCGAAGCTAAAGAAGGTTTGGAATTGCGCTACACCGTTATGCCGGTGGACGAATTCAATTACCGCCGAGAGGTCAACGACCGCTTCCTAACCATGGTACTCGATTCTAAGAAGCAAATCTTACTCGACAAAAATCATCTTATTACACCCAAACCAGCCAAGAAAAAAGCTGACAAGAAAACAGACCAAGAGGAGGCCTAGTGGAGATCCAATTTTACGGAGCCAATTGCGTACGTTTAACCACTAAAAAAGTCTCCATTGTGGTGGATGATTTAGAAGGCAAGGTAGCCAAAAACGGGGACGTTGCCCTGTTTACAGGCCCAACGCCTGACTTGAAAGCTGATACGAAGTTGGTCATCGACCAACCTGGTGAGTTTGAAGTCTCAGATACGTCTATTCAAGGGGTGGCTGCCCGGGCACATATGGACGAAGAAGGTAAACGCAGTGCAACCATATTTAAAGTTATTGGCGAAGACGTAAAAGTGGTGGTGACAGGACACATTTACCCCGAGCTCAGCGAAGCCCAGGCAGAAGCCCTTGGCCTAGTAGATGTCTTAATTATCCCAGTTGGGGGCAATGGTTATACCCTTGATGCTGTCGGTGCCCTCACTGTAATTAAAGAGATTGAGCCAAAACTTGTTATCCCAACCCATTACGCTGATAAAGCAGTGAAATATGAAGTGCCACAGACTAGTTTAGATGATGCGATTAAAGAATTAGCTATGGAACCCAAGGAAACGGCGCCCAAGCTTAAGTTGAAGGGCGGCGAACTCCTGAACGAAGCCACCCAACTCGTTATCCTCGAACGTCAATAACAGGTAAGAAAAAGGAGCCGCTCAGGCTCCTTATTTGGTGGCTGTTTTAGCCGCTGGTTCTGCGGCGACAGGTTTGTTATTTAGCAGGACACCCTTTTTCTTGAGGGTGCGGATGGCTTGAGTACTCAGCTTCATGGTGACTTTTTTGCCGTCCAAGACAAAAGTCTTAGTCTGGAGATTAGGTTTCCAAACTTTTTTGGTATGGCGCTGCGAAAAGCTCACATTCGAGCCGAACTGTTTGCCTTTACCGGTAAGATCACATTTCTGCATAATGGTGGTTCCCTGAAATACAAGGGGAGAGTATAGCTGTTTTTATCTGTTAGGTCAACTATCAAACCAAACTGCTATACTACTTTATATGCTAAACAACCTCGGTGTGGGCTCGCTTGCGATCGTTTTTGTTTCTTTAGTCATTGCGATCACATTGCATGAGGCGATGCATGCCTTTACGAGCCATTGGTTAGGTGATGACACTGCCGAACGTATGGGGCGCATTTCGCTAAACCCATTGCGCCACATTGACCCGTTTATGACGTTGCTCTTGCCGCTCATTACCTTGGTTTTGTTCCGCGTACCGCTACTTGCCGCTAAACCCGTGCCGTTTAATCCGAACAGGGTAAAGTATGAAGAATACGGGGCTGCGATGGTGGCCATGGCCGGGCCGCTCACCAATCTGGCACTCGCTATAATTACGGCATTAACGGCCCATCTTCTCCAGCATGTCGAACCGGGAGGCTTAATCGACGTCCAAGTTATCTTCATACAAATCAATGTTGCTCTCTTTGTGTTCAATATGATTCCAATCCCGCCGCTAGATGGTTCAAGGCTACTGTATGCCTTTGCGCCAGAAGCCGTGCAAACTGTCATGGCCCAGCTGGAACAGTTTGGCTTTATCATCATCTTTGCCCTGATCTTTGCGGTGCCAGTCTTTGGTGACCTGTTGATCAACCTTAATCAGACTGTCTTGCGCCTGCTTTTTTAGGTATAATAAGCGTAAGCTGGGTAGTCGGCTTAATGATAATCTGAATACTTATCATTAGGGACCTCAATATTCGTGTAGCGCTGCGGCACTACCGTGCGGGGACCCACCTGGGGATTGTAACCAGGTTGTCATGTCCGCTGCTTAGCTCACAAAGGGACCGATTCGTCGGTCTTTTTGTTTTTGATCTATAATACTGGACGTTGTCGGGGTGTGGCGCAGTTGGCTAGCGCGTACGGCTGGGGGCCGTGAGGTCGCAGGTTCAAGTCCTGTCACCCCGACCAATTATAAAATGAGCATCGAGTCGCCGTAGGAGAGGAAGGCATATTTTTTGCGCTTGGCCACTTCATAGGCGGCTTTTAGATTGTCCCAGCCAGTAAAAGCGGCGGCGAGCATCAGGACTGTGCTTTTAGGAGCATGGAAATTGGTAACCAATGCGTCAACAACATGGAACTCATAGCCAGGATAAATGAAGATATCGGCTTCGCCGGAGATAGCAGCTTGGCCGTGTAGAACGGGCTCGTGCGTATACTCAAGTGTTCTGGCAACAGTAGTGCCGACGGCAAAGACCTTGTGACCAGCGGTTTTGGCGCGCTGGATGGCATCGACTGTTTCAAGCGGCACTTCGAAATACTCGCTGTGCATGTGATGGCCCTCGATTTCATCTGTGCGGATGGGCAGGAAGGTGCCGAGGCCTACATGCAACGTCAAATAGGCAATTTTGGCGCCTTTCGTCTCTAATTGTTGCCGCAGGTCATCCGTGAAGTTCAAAGAGGCTGTAGGGGCGGCTACAGAGCCCGGATGACTCGCAAAGACGGTTTGGTAACGCTCGGTGTCTTCGGCTTCGGCTTCACGGTGCATGTAAGGGGGCAAGGGGACTTTGCCGACGTGTTCCGCCAAGTCCAGCAAATTTTCGCTGCTCCTGACCTGGGCAATGCCGTCACTCAAAATGGAGACGACTTTGACTTTGGTGCCTTGCACATCAAGCTCTTCGCCTTCACGCAAGCGGCCGCGGTAGAG
>DATIHS010000048.1:0-6682 GCA_035480475.1 Patescibacteria group bacterium | reverse complement strand
CCGATGTCACGGCGGAACTGCATATCTTTGAAGCCGATGCGATCTGAGTCAGGGCCTAACCGATGAAAATCTATTGCGGCATACGCCCTGGCTGCGGCTTCATCGGGTGTTTCGCCAAAACCTGTTATAAACAAAGACCGTCCTCCACTGGTTACGACACGTCCATCGGCGTTGAGTTTAGTGCCGGCATGGTGGACGATGACATCTCTGCGATCCTGTCTTAGGCCATAGACTTCTTCACCTATTACCGGAGCTTCCGGATAGCCATTTGCGGAGAGGCAGACCGTCAGCGCGGCCTGCCCTGCAGCACGGACATGTGTCGGTACGTCTAGCTCTCCATCGGATGCCGAACGCAATAAATTGTAAATGTTAACGCCGCTACGTTCGAGTAACGGTAACACTACTTCAGCTTCCGGATCGCCAAAGCGGACGTTGTATTCAATAACCATTGGATCACCGTCATATTCTTCGGCCATCATCAAACCAAGGTAGAGGGCGCCAACATACGGCTTGCCTTCAACTTGCATGCCCTCGATTGTTTTAGCTGCAATGTCTTTAATCTTCTCCAGCTGTCTGGCATTTACGACCGTCTCTGGTACGGGTGCATAGGCCCCGACCCCTCCGGTCATGGCTCCGGTATCACCATCTTCAAGTCGCTTGTGGTCTTGTGAAATATAAGGGATCAAAAACCAGTTTTCACCATCGCTAATAACAAAGGCTGAAGCTTCGGGGCCATGTAAACGTTCTTGGAAGACAATCGTTTTACCCGCCCCTTTCAGCAAATCGCCTGACATAAGGCCATAGACGATCTGCTCTGCTTCTTCATCGGAATCTTCTAAGAAAGCACCCTTGCCCCCGGCTAAACCATCGGCCTTAATGACATATTCTGCAGCCCGCTTAGACCGCATATAGTCGGCTGCGTTAACAGCGCTCCTGGCGATAAAGGAGGCTGGGTGTGGAATACCGTGTTGGCGCATAAATTCCACCGCCCAAGCTTTGCTGGATTCCAGCCGACCCGCTTCAGGAGATGGTGCAAAGACACTCAAACCACGCTCCCGCAGGCGCTCACCTAGGCCGTCAACAATCGGCTGCTCGGGTCCAAGGACCACAAATAAGTCCCTTTCGGCCGCGAAGTCCACAATAGCACCATAATTACTTGAACTAATATCTGGTATATTCATGCCACGCGGCATCTCGTCCATACCCGCGTTGCCACCAAAGAAATACACAATATCTACGTCTCCTGAAGCAGCCAAAGCTCGGCCAATTTCGAGCTCTCGGCCACCTGTACCAACTACACCAGTTAATGCTTGTTCAGACATAAACACCTCACTTATATGCTCCCAGTATGCCGTGGCACCAAACGGACTGCAAGCATAAGCGGAAATTTTTACTACATAGGGTGAAGCAGTGGTAATTCTGCGAGCTGGGTAGTGTAGCGCGGACTGCGCAAGTTATAGCGGGGCCGCCACTTCTTCCCCATCTCTTCGGCTGCGTAGCGAATGGTTTCTTTGCCAAATTTTTCATTAATATGGTTAATTGTTTGCATGCGTTGGCTAGCTTTGACTTGGGCCGGCACGTCAACGCCGCCAAACAGGTCGGTTTGTAAATATTGGGCCGGCAAAAAATCCCAGAGCATCACGCCTGCCCGATGATAGCGCTGAGCTGGGTCATACAGGCCATGTAGCTCCTGTAACAGGGAGGAAATAAGTAGCCCGGTATCAGCGGTAGGCACGTTGTAGATGACTTCCCGGCTCCAGCGCTGATAGCCTGGCTTATGTTTGTTGGTAGTCAGGAACAAAGCAGCACAGCGCGTGACCTGATTGCTGACGCGCAGGCGGTAGGCCGCCTGGGTGGCGAAGGTAGTGATGGCCGCCTCGATTGAACCGGTGTCGTTGGTGTCTTCGCCAAAAGTCCGAGTCCGGGCAATGCTTTTACGGACCTTGCCTTCCTGCTCCAAGAGATGGCAGGCTGTTCCGTTCAACTCCGCTACCAATTGCCGCCCATGGATACCCATGAGCTGTTGGGCGTGTTGCGGCCGCAGCTGGGCTAACTCATAGGCGCTCATAACGCCCTCGGCTCGCAGGCGTGGCGCTAAACGCCAGCCAATGCCCCACACATCTTGGATAGGCAGCTGGCGCAGCTGCAAATCAACAAAGCGCGGTGACTCGCCGACCAGATTTAAAACACCGTCTAACTCGGGATCTTTTTTGGCGCGCTCACTGGCAAACTTAGCCAGGGTTTTGCTTGGTGCGATGCCAATAGATACCGGAATACCGACCCACTGCCAAATAGCTTCACGCACCATATGTCCCCAGGCGTTATAGTCAGCGATCTTTAGTTCCGAAAGGTCCAGAAACGATTCGTCGACCGAGTAAATCTCAATCCGCGGTGTTACGGTGGTAAGCAACTGTGTAATGCGCCGAGAAATGTCACCATAGAGCTCAAAATTGGCGCTGAACTGGACGATATGGTGTTGCTCGAAGAGGCTACGGTATTTAAAAGCGGCCGCGGCCATAGGGACGCCGAGCTGTTTAACCTCGTTACTGCGAGCCACCACGCAACCGTCATTACTGCTCAAAACGACCGTTGGCCGGCTCGTCAGGTCCGGCCGAAAAACTCGCTCGCAGGAGACAAAGAAGTTGTTGCAGTCAATGAGCGCAAAGATAGGCCGCTTCATGTGCTCTCCCGGAACTGGTGCACAATGGCGGTAACCGTGCCCCAGACCTCTGCCCCTTCGGGCAGTTTGTGGCGTGGTGAGACGGCAAAAACCTCCTCGTGCACCCACACCACCGGATCGTTCGGTTTGGGGGCCAGGGCTCGGTCAATAATGGCTATATCGCCGGCAAAAATACCCAGCCGTGTCCAGTCGTTACCCTCAATACGCATGAGATAGGTACTGGCGGTGTGCCGGATTAATAAACTGTTTAGATCAATTGGTTGTAGACGCGTGTCAGCCGCCGGGTTTGGGAAGCCGTCGTGTACGCTGACGCCGTCGGGGTTAGAGTACAACATGCAGCCACGCCTTTCGCCACCAGCGGATTTTGCGCGCCGTAACCGGTGTTTCTAGATAATTAAGCTGTTCGGGCAAATCCATAAGCGCCTCCTAGAGTACACGGCTGCTGAGCAGCTTCCATGTACGGTTGCCCGGCTCAAAGCTCAAGCGATAGAGCTTACTGCCATCAGTCATGTTAAAGATCTGGACTAGCTCCTGCCCGCGTTGGACTAAGCAGCGTAGGCCGTTTTCCAAAAAGCTCAACTGCCCGCCGTCGAACTCAATAGCGCGCGGGAAACAGTGGCTCTTAGCAAAGTAAAAAGATGTGACGTTAATTTCGGCATTGTGGGACATATACAACTCCTTTAGCGAACGGTTTAGGGATAAAAAAGAAGTCAACTGAAACGCGTGATTCAGCCGGAACGGGTTAGAAATGGAGCTGCCTGGTAAACCGCCGGGACCGTTCACCCGATAGGTCATAACAGATAGCTTAAGTTGTATATGAGGCTCGCAGGGACCGAAGTATGTTCGCCTAAGTGTGTATAAAGCCTGGCAACGATGACCGCTAAGCGGTTCATGATCCCACGACTGCTTTTAGTATAACCCTACTCCCACAATAACTGGCAAGCTTTTGTCGCCAAAACCACAACCGTTATGACTGGGCGTTGATTTGCAGCTGATCGAGGAAAATGGCGAGCTCTTTCGGCGTCACCTCGGCTTTCACGATATAGCCGTCGGCTTGGGCTTCAATGGCAGCGCGTCCCTCTTCGGCCAGTTCGAGATTAGTGGTGATGATGATTTTAGCCCGGAGGTTTGGTGTTTGTTGCATGTCGCGCAGACGGCGTAAGATCTCGGTGCCGGTCATATTCGGCAGCATGATGTCGAGCAAAATGATGTCGTAGGTGTTAGACTGGGCTTCTTTGAGGGCCGCTTCGCCGTCGATAATTACTTTGACTTCATAACCAGCTTTCGTCAGGGCACGGATATAGAGTTCGCTAATAAACTGCTCATCCTCTATGATGAGGACTTTCTTGCCGTTTGTGGGTGTCTCAGGTGTGGTGTTGGGATCCATAATTACCTTCTGTACAGTGAATGGTTCTTAATCCAGCCGTGGGCGGTGCGAACCATATCGTCTTTATTATTGCCACTTTTGAGCTCATCGGCAAGTTGGCTATAAGGTTGTAGCGTAAAGCCCACCGTCGTGCCTTCGTTTTCTTTGGACTTGACCCAGATGTCACCACCATGGGCATTAACAATGGCTTTACTGAGGTAAAGACCTAAGCCGGTGCCGCTAATTGTGTCCTTGTTACGATGGTTGCGGTGAAACTTTTCAAACAGCGTCGGTATCACGCTCGTGGGAATACCAACGCCATGGTCCTCGACAATTGTTTCGACAAGCCCGTCTTTAGTCAGCCCGACATGGATGGTGATGTCTTTGGCAGTCCCGCTGTACTTAATAGCGTTATCCAGTAGGTTGCAAAGTACTTCATACATGGTGACGCGGTCGGCTGCTACCGTTGGCACGCTGGCTGCCATATCAACATGAATGGTTTTACCAAGCCCCTTGGCCTTCAATTCCATATCTTCGCCGGCGTGCTTAATGATATCTTCCCACTTTTCTTCAGCGAGCTTTACGGGCAGCTGGTTTTCTTCAATACGCGCGACATTTAAGATGTTATTGACGAAAGCCGTCAGTTGCTCAGCGGACCCGCGCAAGCGCTCCATAAACGTCGTCATTTCTGGATCCAGCTTGCCTTCCAGCTCATCTTCAAAGACTTCAATAAGCCCTCGCATTAATGTCAATGGGGTGCGCAGCTCGTGGACGGCTAGCGCAATAAAGCTCAAAGCTTGGTCGTCCTGGGCATATTCTTCGCTTCGGTCAAAGAGCGTCACAATAAACTCAATACCCGTCGGGTTGTCGCGGTTGTAATAGCCGGCCAAGTCACACTGTCGCAAGGTACCAGATTCGTTTTTTAGCGTCAGACGAACACGTTTCCAATAAGCGTTGTCGGTGGCCTTATTCTTTTGGCAGTCGTTGATCCAGGTTTCGAGCGTAAAGTCCGTCGGAAACTCCAGGTCCATGGCTTCAAAGATGGGCTTGCCGAAGAGTTCTGCGCTGTTACGCTCCGTATAGTTAATGGCAGACTCACTGGCAAAGGTAATAATCTGTTGTTTGTTAAAAACGAAGAGGGGTAACGGCAGGCGTGTCAAGATGTTACTGGCTTGGGTAGCTTCACGCTTATGTTCGGCCAGGAGTTTGTTGTCTTGCAAGCTGGCAATTTGGTAAAGCTGATAAACCATAGCGGTTACATACTGCTGGCCGATATGCAGATTATCGGTGTTAGGAGCTTTGGAGGGATTCTGGCTGGGGGAGACATGCAAAATGGCATCGCCGAAGGCTTTCAGGGGTGCTGCAGCATAGTGCGCTGCCCCGCTGGCTACTAAGTAGGTGCTCGTGATACTCATAGCCACATACAATCCGGCTGTCCATGACAGCGGCAAAAAACGCGTATGGTATAGCCACAAAAAGCCCAACCCTACAAAAATCTGTACGGCCGCAGCTAAGAGCCAAACTCTTGTGCGGATCTGACTAACTGCGCGGCCAAGCTGCTCCACCCTTTTAATCTCCTATGGTGCGTATTTTACGAAACTAGCATCACCCAAAACAGTAATCCATGTTTGGCCAGGATCAAGTGCCACCGGGGCGCTGTTGGCGTCACCAAAGCGGATCTGACTCTTGTCGTTGTCTTTGGACCACGTGCCTTCTGTGACGCCGCCATCCTGGAAAATATAGGCCTTACCATTTCCACTTGTTTCATACGTGGTGTGCAATCCATCACTATCAATGCCCTGGGCAGTCACAATCGCAATCACTACTTTCGGGCTGATTTGTTGCCCTGACTTGTCATCGGTGTGCGGTTTGCCACCTTCTGACCGCTTATAGCTGTTCGTGGCAGCGTCATAGTCGTAGTGCGCAAAGTAGAGTGGGCTGGAGATGGCAAAGTCGATGGTTTTCGCAGTCGGGGTAGTCAGGGATTTTTCGGTCTTGCGCGGGAAGCCCGTAAACGTACTGTTGTTATAGCCCTTGCTCTTTTGCAAGGCGATGAGGCTGCCGAGGGAGGTGTAGACGTTGTGTGGCGCATAACGCGTGTTCACGCGTTGGTACGAGCCACCATTATAGAACTGGTCAAGGTCTTTGACGCCATCGGCTTTGAGTTTGGCAAGGCCATCAGGGCTCCCGCCAACATGAGCGAGTCCGGCGTCAAAGGCTTCTAGCCACGATACGTAATATGGTCGAACGCTGCGGACAGGTCCAACATAGTCGGGCTGGGCTTCTTGAAACAGCGTGAGGAAACGCGTAATGCCCCCCTCGGCGATGGCTTCAAAAACCACGCCGGCGTCTTTTAGGCCGGCTTGCGGCCGGGCGTCAGGGCTGTTTTCAATCATAATGCCCGTGACCGGAAGTTGGTTGTACTCCGGTGGTACCTGCACGCCTGTCAAATTTGATGGCACGGTGGTTGGCTTGGGTGGTTCAGGTTTTGGCTGTACTTTCTGGACGACCGGCTGAGGCTTTGGTGCAGGTTTGTGTAATAAATGAGCTACTGCAAAACCACCGCCACCGATCAGCACCAACAACAGGCCACCGCCTACGCCTAAAGCTATAGCACGCTGTTTTCGGTTCCAGCC
>DATIHS010000047.1:0-5708 GCA_035480475.1 Patescibacteria group bacterium | reverse complement strand
TCGTGCATATTTTTTAGGCGGTTGGCGAACCATTTGGCACTTGGCCTAACTTTACGCTTCATGCCGTTCTCTCGGTCGACTTCTACCAAACCAAACCGTGGCCACCATCCGTACGCCCATTCAAAGTTATCTAGTAAACTCCAGTGGAAATAACCACGAAGGTCAACGCCTTCGCTAATAGCACGTTCCATAGCGACGATTGTCTCTTCTAGCCACCAGCGACGGTATTGGTCATGGACGTCAGCCACACCGTTTTCAGTTACAAAGATTGGTTTTTTAAAGCGTGCCCAGGTACGCACTAATAGCGGGTACAGACCTTCTGGTTCCATGTACCATCCTAGGTCATTGAGGGGAACTTTTGGGTTAAGCCGATTCAACACGCCGGTGTAATAATCAGTAAAGTAATAGTTAAAACCCACGAAGTCTTGTTGGCGTCGTATGCGCTTCAAAAACCACCAGTTCCAAAAATAGCGCATCCATTTGGTCGACGTTTCATCAAAGACGTTGTGTGGTCGTTTGGCCTGGATGTTCGCCAGCTGCTGGGCAATCCCAACCTGGAGGCTCGGTTTGCTCGTCTTCAGCAGCTTATACGCCCGCTTATGGGCATGAACCAAATTCCAATAGACGTGCACAAACGTTAACCAGTTCTTTTCACCGGGCGGCCATTCGCCCGTGCCATAACCGAAGCTGGCATATACATTTGGCTCGTTGAGGGTAATCACATAGGTAACATCTTCAAGCAATTCTTCCGCAACTTTCTCAACAAAGCGCAAAAAATACTTCGTGTTGGCAGCGTTTTTAAAACCGCCTTTGTCGGTAAACCACACGGGCATCGTCCAGTGCCAGATATTTAAAAACGGTTCCATGTGCCGTGCCCGCAGCTCTGCAATGTATGTCTTATAATGGTCGATTGCCGCCTGATTCCACTGCCCTTCCTCGGGCTCGATGCGTGACCATTCAATGCCAAACCGAAAGGCATTCAAGTTCAGGCTTTTGGCCAGGTCAAAATCTTCACGATAGCGCGTAAGATGTTCCACGCCTCTTCCAGATACATAATTTTCTGGCTCTTCTGCCTCGGCCTTAATCTCGTCCCAATGCGGCAACCAGCTTAGGCGCTGGTGTGCAGTGTGGGCGTACTCTTTGGCGTGCGCCAGTTCCCAGACGGTCCATTGGTTATAGTTATTGCCCTCGACTTGATGACTCGCCGTACTGCCGCCCCAGAAGAAGTGTTTCGGGAAAATATTAGCATTAGGGTCATCCTTCATGACCACGATTATACGCTATTCAATATCATCGGGGTTCCAACAGGTACGCGTGCCATTAGATAAGGCGTCGACAGCTTGCATATCTTTCGCGCTCAGCGCAAAGTCAAAAATATCGAGGTTGTCGTGGAGGTGCTCTGGCGTTGTTGAGCTCGGAATTGGCACGGTGCCATGCTGAACGCACCAACGTAAGATAATTTGGGCATTGGATTTGCCGTAGGCTTTGGCTAAGCTTGTGAGCGTCGCATTGTCTTTAAACATTGTGCCGCGCGCCAACGGACTGTAGGCTTCCACAACAATTCCCTCTTTTTGGCAGAACTCCAGCACGGGTCGTTGATCCTCATACATAAATGGATGGAACTCGATTTGGTTGACTGCCGGCCTTATTGACGAGGCAGCAAAGAGTTCTTTTAAATGCTTAATGGTAAAGTTGGAAACTCCAATTTGTTTTGCCCGGCCACTGGCACTGATCTCCTCTAAGGCACGCCAGCTTTCCAGCCGTTTGCCAGTCACTGGCCAATGCAAAAGATACAAATCGAGATAGTCGAGACCGAGCAAGCGCATTGAGACTTCGAATGCCTTTAATGCACTTTTGTAGCCTTGGTCACCATTAAAAAGTTTTGTCGTTACAAAGATATCGTCACGGCTGACGGTGCTCTGGCGGATGGCATCGCCCACCCCTTTTTCATTGCCATAAATCTTTGCTGTATCAATTAGACGATAGCCGGCATCGAGGGCGTTCAGAACTGCTCGCGTGGCCCGCCCATTTGGCACAATGTGCCACGTACCGAAGCCCATGGCCGGTATGTCCCTTCCAGTGTTCAGCCTCACCTGTTGCACGCTTTCCATTATGTCATAGTTTCAAGCATTAAACCGCCGATACTAACCTTGCATTTTTTGAAGAATTGTTATACTGTTAGGTCAACTATGAGCACGTCTGGAACGGAAGCACCGGTGGGCGCTGCTGAGCAAATACCGCTAGAGCATATCGAAGATGCCCTAAATGCTGTCAGTGGTGGGCGCAGCATTGCCCTAACCCTCATGATTCAGCCAAACGAGTATGTTGTGCCAGTTGAAACTGAAAAGTATTTCAACTCATCACTAGCTGCATATGGACGCGAAGAGAGGCTTTCTCAAGGTTACTCTAGAACAATGTTTGGTCGCATGCCGGAAAGTATTGTACTGCCCGTTGGTACAGATCACGTCGAAGTAGCTTCATTCTTAGGGCGTGAACTAGCTGGTTGGAGCCGAGCTTTTGGGGCGTACATTACCAAACTCAGCGAGCAATTTGATATTGCCCCGGTAGATCTTACGGGCGCCAAGGGACATGCTGCAGGACCGGAAGGCTTTCCTCCTAATTTTGCTCGTTTAGCCCTTTATGCTGGCTTATTCCAGACAGGCGGCGGAAAATCGATTTCAACATCAGAGTTGTCCCAGCAAACGGGTATTAACCTGAGCGTGGCACACAACCATGTACCTGGGTTAATCCGTGGCGGTATTGTGCTACCTTCTAGCAACGGCAGGCGGGCTTCGCTGCCCAGATTTGCTGCTTGCGAATCCGAGACCGAGATCAATCCAGACAATATTTCACTTCCTGCTGGTTGGCGCCCAACAACCCAACAGCTAGCACTGGAAGCTCTCGCCCTTGTTCAAGACGCAGACCATCCGTTAAGCGTCACTGAAGTTCGCCTTCTATTAGCGGAAAAAGCACTTGTTGCCGAATTAATCGAATCGCCGCATGTGCATAAGCAAAATGAAATCCTTACAAAAGTTATGAAATGGCTTGGGGATAACGGTCACCTTGACGAAGTAGACGGCGGGATCCAACGCATTAACCATCTTGTAGTAAGTCAGAGGGGCTGGGCACTTATTAACCGCTACCTTACCCTGTTCGCACAATTCGTCCAAAAAGATGAGGCTTTTCTGGAACGCGGCAATCGTTTTGCCAAAACTATTGCGGCTGATCGGTTTCGTGTGGCCCGTCTCTTAACAATCGATTTCGATAAAGGTGCTATAGTGCCCAGCCAATCGCAAAATGAACGCGCGGAAAGAATAAAACAAATTCTTCGAGATCACCCACACGGGATTGCAACACCAGTCCTTCAAGCAGAAACTGGCCATTCTAGTGAACGGGTCCATAAAGACATGAAAACCCTCGAAAAAGCTGGCAGTGCCTACGGAAAACGAGTCGGGCGCTCAATGGTGTGGTTTGCTACGGCGAGCACTGGCTGATTGCTTCTTGCGGTCGTGGTAAGCCAGGTCGCGGCGGTGCGTGTCTAAGCGTTCCACATATTTTTCATACTTGTTATACAGCCCGCTGTAGTGCGCATTGGGAGCTAGGATTTTGAGTAAGCGCTTCTTCTTTTCGAGGTATTCTACCAAGCTGTAAAAATCGCCATCGCCGGAAACGATGATCGCTTGGTGGTAATTCGGCATCTCTTTCATAGCCCATAGCACGAGGTCGGCATCGACATTACCTTTAGTCTTCTTATCATCATCGTCTTTTTTGGCTTTACCCTTCTCTGGTTTGGGGTCTTCTTGCCGTGGCTTGGTCATATCGAAGGTCGGTTTGAGAACGATCATATAGCCGGCGCTGTGTAGCTGTTCATATAAGCTTTCGAACTCCGGCACATAGCCAATGAACATATACGCCTTGCTCACGTTATATTTTTCTGCCAAAAATTTCCTGAATTTAATCCAGTCCATTTTCCAGCCGAACTTCTGGACGCCAACATTCAAGTTTTGGCTATCAATAAAGGCATGGACGGTCTTTGCTCCTTGGTTCATGAGTATAGTTGCCACTCCCCACCACCGACAACGGTAGCCTCGTCATCAACAACCTGAATGGCACATTGGTCGTCAATGGCATAAACAGGATTTGGCCTATCTTTAGCATATCGCTCAATGACCTGGAAGCGCTCGCCGCTGCAATGTGGTTCAATCTCAAATGGCACGGCACCGACCCCCGTTAAATCATCAATGCCAGGTAGGTTAGGATCGGCTGGTTCAATGTCAGCGACACCTATGTTTGGCGCCATGACGATCGTGCCCGCGCTAACACTTAGGTAAACTTTTCTGTCGAGGTTTTGCCTCAGCCAATCATCAAATCCGGTCTTACGATATTGGTCAAGTAGATGAAAGGTATTGCCACCGCTAACAGATACAACGTCGACACCCGTTAAACGGTTACGCCAATCCACGCCAGGCGCGCTTATGTCAACTATATCGACATTGTCGTAACCATGTTTCCAAAAGTTTGTGAAATTTTGTTCTACAAACCATTTTTTGTTGCCTTCCTCCACGTTCGCTGCAGTAGGTATAACTGCGATCGATACTTCAGTCGGCGGCCGTTCATCCGTCAGACTAAACAAACTATCAGCAATCTCACGATTCGTAATCCCGCCCGATGTCAGCAGTAGTCTCATGCCTCGAGTATAACAGATGTAGCCGTGGTCGGCTGATCAAAATCACCTCAAGCGCGTTGATAATCGATAGGTAGACAGGAAAAAGAACAATCGCGTAGCTGAACGTCCGAGCCGCCAAAACATTCAATAACGGCGCAACTGTCCCAACCACAAAAAAGAGTGAAGTTTCGCTCTGCGGCCTTCTCCAGGTTTTAACAAGGGTTGGTGTGAAGGCGATCACGTCGGCGAGCACCGTCAAATGAAGCGCCACTAAAGCATTTCCTGTGGTCAACCAAACAAACATATCAATGGCCAGCAATACATAACAGATTAAGTCCAGGCGCTTTAAACCACCTTCCCCGTGTATCAGTGCCAGCAAAAAGATGCCAAAAGCACCGATTGTTTCACCAATCGTTACAGCCAGACCCCACTTGCTCCCTAAACTGCCTTGTTGAAACAGAGCCAAACTCAACAAAACGACGAACATTATCCTTGTTGAGCGGGCAGGTTTTACCCTACCCGCCACAATATCACGCGAGTACGGCCAGTAAGCGCACAGCACAATCAGGCCGGCTAGAGTACTTAGTATCGCTCTAGTCACTGTTCACGACCCTCGTAACCAAAGGCGCCATACCAACCTGTCGCCGGGAACTGGCGAACCCAGACGTTAACTATCGCTTCACCAGCTTCATTCACGCCACCGAGTAAGCTCTGACCGATGTTGTACTTCAGCTGCAAACAATTGTCTTTAGCCGCTTCGAAGGTGTGCGGTACCCCGGTGGCATCTCCAGGCCACTCTTCATCATCCAAATCAATTTTTACTTCTGTTCCTGATGATGCCGAGGTCTTTGAACCGGGACCAGCTTGGTTAACTATTAAAGTAACGTTTTCGGGCGTTGTTTCGCCGTATTCAATTCCGTAAACCTCCACACCCACTGTTTGCATTACTTTATCGGCAAATGCAAGGACGCGCTCAGGGTCAAATTCCTTAAAATGTGTGATAGTGGTTTCTGCCATGTGATAACTCCTTCTCTGTTACGAA
>DATIHS010000046.1:0-1746 GCA_035480475.1 Patescibacteria group bacterium | reverse complement strand
CCGCCACCGATGTGTGGCTTTTTGCTCAGAGTTATTAGATATACCTTGTATGGTATTTTTGGCACTAGTTTCAAAAAAGGGCTTGGCAGGCTTGGCGGGCAGGGTTATAATCGTGGGCAATCTGTTTGACAGAAGAGGGTGTACGTAACAAATTCTGTTGGAGTGTCTTATGAAAAAGTCGTTTTTACTAACCAAAGAAGGGGTGGCAGAGCTGGAGGCCGAGCGGGTAGCTTTAGTTGCCGAGCGTGGTCCAGTTGCCGAGCGTATTAAAACGGCCCGGGAATTTGGCGACCTAGCTGAAAATGCCGAATACCAGTCAGCGCGTCAAGAGCAAGAGAAACTCGAAAACCGTATTGCCGAGCTCGACCATATTTTGCAAAACGTCGAAATTATCAGCAAGCCAAAGGCCGGAACGATGGTCCAGATCGGTAGCATGGTTACCCTGAAAAATCACGATACTAAGAAATTCCAGGTCGTGGGCACGGTAGAAGCCGATCCCCTAAACGGCAAAATTAGTGATGAGTCACCAATCGGCCAAGCGTTGTTGGGCAAAAAAGTCGGTGACAGCGTTGAAATCGCTACACCAAGCGATACCAACACCTATAAAGTTGTCGCTATTGGCTAACTAACATCTGTTAGCACAAGCGCCAATACTGTATACTTTTGCTAATGGCTACACTTAAAGAGCTGCGGGATGAACGGCTGAGGAAGTTAGACGAGCTGAAGAAACTCGGTATTAACCCATATCCAGCACAGGCAAGTAGAACCCAGATTGCCAAAGAGGTGATTGACGACTTCGACAAACTGCAAGGCCAGAAGATTACCATAGCTGGCCGCATTAAGAGTATTCGTAAGTTTGGCAAGATTGCTTTTGTAGTTATTCGCGACGCTAGCGGGGAAGTCCAACTGTTTTTGAAGCATGATGGTGTTCAGGCGCTGGATGCTAAAAAGGGTCACATTGGCTTTGAACAATTAAATTTACTCGATAGTGGCGATTTTTTGGAATCCACCGGGACGGTTATCAAAACCCAAACGGGCGAGATCTCCATTGACGTGCAAACCATGCGACTACTGACCAAATCACTACGGCCTTTGCCAACAGATCAAGATGGTTTCAGCAATAAAGAAGAACGCCTCCGTCGACGTTATGTGGATACCAATGTAAATAAAGATGTCTAT
This sequence comes from Patescibacteria group bacterium, assembly GCA_035480475.1. Classification (GTDB taxonomy): domain Bacteria; phylum Patescibacteriota; class Saccharimonadia; order Saccharimonadales; family DATIHS01; genus DATIHS01. Next base: position 567 of record DATIHS010000046.1, on the reverse strand, counting down.
GAACGCTATTTACGCCGGAGTAAGTTTTGGCAGGCCACGCGTGATTATCTGAACAAGAATGCTTTTGTGGATATGAGTATCCCGGTGCTGGAACACACCACGGGCGGTGCCGACGCTAACCCTTTTGTGACCCACATGGATGCCCTAGACCAAGACTTTTACCTCCGTATTAGCCAAGAATTGCCCCTCAAGCGACTCATTGGTGGAGGATATGACAAGGTTTATGACATTGGCCCGCGTTTCCGCAACGAGAACTACACGGATGAGCACCTACCGGAACACATGGCTATGGAATGGTATGCCGCTTATTGGGACTGGCGCGATGGCATGAAGTTTATGACTGAAATGTACCGCCACGTCCTAAAGGAAACATTCGGCACACATACATTTAAGGTTGGTGATTTTGAAATTGATTTGAGCAAAGAATGGGAAGAGTGGGACTACGCCGACGTTATCAAAAAACACTATAGCCTGGACGTTTACAACTGTACGCTGGCAGAAGTTAAAAAGGCTCTCAAAGCCCACAAACTAGAGGTCGAGCAGACCGAAAATAAAGCCCGGGGCATC
>DATIHS010000045.1:0-2398 GCA_035480475.1 Patescibacteria group bacterium | reverse complement strand
TAATTGTTGTTGCAGGCGGCGTAGGCTAACTTCTTTGCCGAGCACAGTGAGTGTCTCAGCCAGACCGGGACTGGCGGGTGCTTGTGTGGTGGCAATACGGATCAAGCTAAACAGCACTGCTGGCTTCTGGCCAGTCTCTTCCAAGAGTTTATTTAAGCGGTCAGTGAGATCGGCGTTCGTAAAGTCGCTCGCTTGTAATGTAGCCTGGGCTTGTTCGAGCATGGTTTTCAGATCGCCCTTTGAAAGTTTTTTCAGTTGCTTGTGCTCGGTAATGAGTGTTGGATCCACCGGCAAATCAGCAAAGAAAAAGCGGGTCAACTCCGGCAGTTCGTCGAAGTATTTCAGGCGTTCTTGCACCAGTTTGAAGATTGGCAAAAGCGCAGCCGGGTCGGCCGTAGCTTCTGAAGGCCAAAAATTCTTTTGTACAAAGTTATCACCCAAACTGTACGCCAATTGCTCTTCGGTCGTCATGCAGATCTGCTCACGCAAGTGGGCACCATTCATCCATTGCAGGCGCCGTTCGTCAAAGCGGGCTCCGCTCCGTTGCACGCGTTCCAGGCTGAACTTCTCAATTAATTGCTGGGCGTTAAAGAGCTCTTGCTCAGTACCGTCATTCCAGCCTAGACTGGCAATAAAATTTAGCAAGGCCTCTGGTAAGTACCCCTGGCGGATATAATCCAGCACATCTTTGGCACCATCGCGTTTGCTCAATTTCCTCTGGCCATCGGGTCCCAGTATGTGTGGCATCGTTGCCAGCACCGGCGGTGTCAGTCCGAGCGCTTCGTATAAATTAAGGTAATTCGGCTGGCTGGCAAGAAACTCTTGGCCGCGGATCACATGGCTTACCTGCATCTCGGCATCGTCAACGACGTGGGCAAAATTATACGTGGGGTAGCCATCAGACTTGAGCAAGACGAAATCATCAATGACTTCAGGGCTGGTAGACAGGTCGCCCATAACAGCGTCATGCCACTTGTAAGGTTTGGGGTCTGATTTGAAACGTAGGGGTTGTGTGCCATCCCAAACCGGGGGTTGTTCGGGCCGGTGCTCGCGGTACAAGAACGGTTTGTGTGCCGTTTGGGCTGCTTCTCGAAAACTTTGCACTTCTGCGGGCGAATACGGGTCGGCGTAGGCCCGGCCGGCCTCCACCAGTTGTTTGGCCCACTTCTGGTAGATAGCTAAGCGCTCATGTTGGCGATACGGACCGAAAGCGCCACCGTTATCCGGACCTTCATCATACTCAAGGCCCAAAGCGTGCAAACAATCCATAATATGTTGGTCTGCCCCACTGACCTCGCGTTTTTGGTCGGTATCTTCAAGGCGAAGGATAAAAGCGCCTTTATTCTGCCGAGCCAAGAGCCAGGCAAACAAGGCTGTACGCACACCCCCCACGTGTAATAAGCCGGTCGGGCTGGGTGCAAAACGAGTTCTGACAGGCGTGCTCATCACCGGTCAGTATATCTGTTATGATGGGAATTGTGAAATCAGCGACTGCCCAGCCCAAGCTGGTGCGCAAGACGATGGGTCTGTATGCCCGTGCCATTTGGCAGTACCCGTGGCTCACGAGCGGCTCTTTCTTTGTGTCTACCCTCTATACCATGGGCGAGGATATCCTCTTACCTCTGTTATTAGCCCACTTGGTTGACTTATTGATAAAAGGAAACCAACTCCACGCTGCCTATGTGACGTTGGCTTGGTTTTCTGTAGTGGCGATGTCAGATTTTGTAACAGCTCGCCTGTCGTTTACGTTTCGCAATCCCACCCTGACACGCACCACAAAGGACCTTAGTATGCAGTTGTTCGATGCCTATGAACGCCAGGAATACGATTTTTATACCAATTCCTTCGTCGGTTCTTTAGTAGCCCGAGCCAATCGCTTCACCAATACTTTTAAGGACCTCTACGATGCCGTTCTCTTTCCCGGTACGGCGCTTGTCTTACAGGTGGCAGCACCTATTGTGATACTTTCCCTGCGGTCGCTATGGCTGGGCATCGCTTTCCTGGTTGCAACAATTGCCATGACTGCCATTACTGTCGTTTTAGGTAGGTATAAGACGCCGCACTTGCGACGTTCTTCGGCTGCCGAGTCGGAAGTCACCGGTGCCCTAGCCGATGTGCTCTCAAACAACCTGGCGGTACGCGTGTTTGCCCACACGCCTTATGAACGAGCACGGTTTGATGGTGTTGTAGACAAGCGTCGTCGCCTGTTCGACAAACAAACACAGGTTTCTGAACGTATTCGGGCCGCTCGTTCTATGACGGTCGTTTTATTCCAGATCAGTGTTGCCTTCTTGCTCGTCAAACTAACCCAAAGCCATACGATTAGCATTGGGACCATTTTGTTGGCTCAGATTTATCTGACCAAGCTTGTCTCAAGCTTATGGAACATGAACCGCAT
>DATIHS010000044.1:0-5295 GCA_035480475.1 Patescibacteria group bacterium | reverse complement strand
ATGGCGTAGCGTTCGTAGGTTCCCAACTTTTTTATGAAGTTAACTTTAGTAATCCCGGACTCTTCCTTGAATTCCCGTAATGCCGTCGTTTTATCGTCCTCTCCGTCTTCAACAGTACCCTTAATTAAGGACCACGAGGTACCATGTTGGCTCACCACCAGAACCTGCCCTTTTGAGCTTATTACAACTCCGCCAACGCTCCTGCTTTTTTTCATGCTAATGTCTCATCAATCCAGTCGCGCAGTTCCTGGTTGATGTCATCCGGCAGGGTGAAGGTCATCATGGGTACTTCTTCTACCGAAGTTTTACGTACATCTTCTATAACAGCATCCTTGTGCTTGTCATTTGTATAGGTGGTGATGGTAATGTAATCCATGTCCTGGATTTTACCCTTCCATAAAAAACGCGCCGGTTGCTTAACAAACTGGCCGCCCGTCACCAGCTTTTTCTCCAATAGGGAATTAAGGATTGTGTCGGCTTGTGCCTGGTTCTCAGAACTGATTTTTACCTCGTAATAAAGAGCCATCTTGCTTTAATCATAACAAACACCTCGACCAAACAGTTTGTGCAATAGCTTGTGTTGTGGAATTGCTGGTGCTAGGATGCAGGTAGGTTAGATAAAAATGAACATCTCAAATGAACAAGAAGTCGGGTTGGGGCCTGAGTCTTTGCTATGGCACTATGCGGGAGACTTGCGGATCGGTTTTACCGGCCTGAGTGCAGGGGTATTACAGCTCATGCACCCAGGTATTGGCGCCGCTGTTGCTGAGCATTCCGAGTTCTTTAATGAACCCTGGCAACGTATTGAACGCTCACTTCCTTGGATCTTAGGGGTTATATACGATCCCGAACCCGAAGTGACCGGTAAACAAGTTCGGGATTTCCATAAGGATTTCAAGGGTGACGATGCACAGGGCAGGCACTATAGTGCCCTCCAGGCTGAAACGTATTGGTGGGCTCACGCCACATTCCAAGACATGATAGAACAGGAAATAGACCGGTTCAGCCAGCGCACGTTGTCCATGGTTGACCGTGAAAAACTGTACGAAGAAGGTAGGGCTTGGTACGGCCGTTATGGCATGGGTTCTCGACCTGTACCAATTAATTACTTTGCCTTTAAGGAAAAATGGGACCATATATGTAATGATGTGCTGGAGTTAACACCAGCTGCTGAGCGCGCTGTCGATATGGCCTTAAGCCGTGATGTAGACAGGATACCAATGATTCCACCCCTCATATGGAAGCTGCTGGGGCGTGTGCCAGCCTCAGAATTTGTAAGGGTTACCACTATCGGTGGCTTACCATCGGCTGTCCGCGATCGTTTTGATATTCCCTGGTCAGAATTTGATCAATTTGAGCTAGATTCGTTTGAAAAAGTTGTGCGATCAAGCTGGCGTTTTGTGCACCCTAAATTGCGCTATCATCCACGCGCCCGCGCCGGTAACAACATTGCTAAAAAATTAGCTGCTTAGAAATCCGCTATAACAAGCTTTTTCATTTTCAACATTTTGGCAAAAGCATCCGGGTGTTTCATTAATTCTTCCATGTTTTCTGGGACCACTTGCCAGCTAAGCCCATATTTATCCTTACACCAGCCACACTGCTCAGATTCTGGTACGCTTGAAAGCTTTTCCCAATAGTAATCAATCTCAGTCTGGTCTTTACAAGGGATCACAAAGGAAATGGATTCGTTGAACTTGAATTCAGGCCCAGCGTTAATAGCTGTGAAACTGTTGCCACTTAATTCAAAATCAATGGTCAATACTTTGCCGGCAAATTCCTTCTGGAAATCCTCTAGTCCTTCTTCTGGGTAGTAAACGGTTGTATTGATTTTACTTTCTGGAAACACCGATACGTAAAAGTCGACTGCTTCCTTGGCGTTGTGGTCAAACCATAGGTTTGGTGTAAATTTTTTCATCGCATTACCCCTTGATTAAATAATTTAGCGGAGCCGCGTCATCAGACGAAGGTTTGAAATGTAGTGGGTTGGATCAGTTGAGGGGTGGTTCCGCAGGTAGTCCATGTGTTTTTCAACAAAGGGGATAAGGTTATTGGGATAAAGCTTGGTATTTGAGCTGTAGCTCGGTTCGGTATTATACGCCTTGTCGGTGTTCATTGTACTGAGCATCTCAATTATTTCGATGCCTTCTTCGGTCTCGAAATAATCTGTCTTCCGTTTATAGGCGGGCATAGCTATATACCTTTCACTTTACTTTGCTTCGGTTTTTTTGTTTCTTTTCTGCCTCTGTCTTTGGACATATTGTCTTCCCCTATGCTATTAGTTTAGGCCCGATACATGGAATAACCTAATGGGCCACGAAGGTTAGTGCGTAGCCAATCTGGCCATTACGACCCGCGCGGCCAATACGGTGGATGTAATCATCGTAAGCTTTGGGCACCGAAAAGTTAATGACATGCGAGATGTCAGCAACGTCAATTCCTCGAGCCGCAACATCTGTAGCCACCAGAATATTTACTTCAGTTTTCTTAAAGCGCGCGAGTGCCCGCTGGCGCTGGCCCTGGGTTTTACCGCCGTGGATGGCATCTGCCATAAAGCCACGGCCAATCAATTCTTTGCTCAAACGCTCCACACTTCGTTGTGTTTCGTCAAAAATGATCGCCTTGCTGACTTCACCTTTAATAAGTAGATCGTGTAATGCCTCGAGTTTGTCATTATTGGCATGGAAGCGAATAACATCTTGGTGTACGTTCTCGCTGGCGGCACTCGCATTGATTGATATGGTGGTGGGATCATTGGAAAACGTATCAATCAAACGACGTACGCCAGTATCCATAGTGGCCGAGAAAAATAATGATTGGCGGTTTGGGCTGGTATGGCTGAGAATTGCCGTTACGTCATGTACAAATCCCATATCAAGCATGCGGTCTACTTCGTCTAGTACCACTATGTTGAAATTTTGTAACTTCAGGGTGCCACGCTCTAGGTGGTCTTTGATCCGTCCAGGGGTGCCAATGACAACACGAGGATTCTGGTGCAAGTCGCGCAGTTGCGCCCCCATACCTACGCCGCCGATTAAAACGGTGCCAAAAAGACCGCTCCCTCGCCCTAAGTCACGGCACTCTTCTTCAATTTGTAGTGCTAGCTCACGCGTTGGCGCAATAACAAGTGCTGCAGATTGTGGATCAGCTATTAGCTTGTTAAGTATTGGCAAAATGAAAACGGCTGATTTGCCTGTTCCGGTACTGGCGATGCCAATAATATCCTTACCACTCAATGCTATCGGAATAGCTTGATCTTGGATGGGTGAAGGTGTCTCGTAGCCTTTAAGGGCCAGATTGGTTTGTAACTTTTCATGAAGCGGAAAATCGGTAAACGCATGCGTGGGCGTATAGGTTTCTGCATCTGTTTGCTCGACTGCTTTAATAAAGCGGCTTGGGTCGATATACTGGCCGGTCCGGCCACGGTTTTGGCCACGGCGCTGGCCAGTTTTGTTACGGGCATATCGGTTAGTTACTGACGAGCTTCTGCTCGAACGGTAAGCATAAGACATAAAAATAGATCCTTCCATTTGTAGTTAATTACTTTGATTGCTCTATGAAGCCTAAGTAATTTGCTACAAACTTGGATCCACTCAACAATTAACCTAATAATAGCAGAGTTTTTACAATATTGCAAGCTCGAGCAGCTTAAGCAGAACTACTTGGATCGAGATTGCTTTTCGAGGACCCACTGCACCGACGGGCTTATTGCTTTGTCTTTCCGGTGTATACAACCAATCCAACAACAAGGACGGCGCATCCCTTCCAACAACTCTGTAACGGTCCGTTCGATATGATTTTTCCGCGTCGCTGCTTGCTTAACGGTAACGGTCCAGCATATCCACTCATTGCGAGCCAATGGCGTTAAACTCTCCCACTTTTTTAAAGCTCCTCTGTCTGCTAATAACGCTTGGCGTAAATCAGCCGGCATTTTGTGTGCTGTACCGCCGGCAATTTCTTGTGTGACCATAAACTTATACTACCTCATGAGGAATCAATTATTTGTTTAATTATCGAGGTTGTGGAAGGTTCGGCATGCATGCGTTCTAGAATGATGAACTTTGATTTGTCCATTATATCCACAAAACGAGGGTCCGCTCCATCTGTTACATAATAGTCCGGCTTTAATGTATTAAGAATTTCAGAGTGGACAGAGTCGGTTTGGTCAGGGCTTAGCTTAGAAGGGTCAATAAATACGTAATCAACTATTGTTAAGCAGTCGAGGATTTTAGCCCTATCTTGCTCGGGGATAATCGGTCGGTTTGATCCCTTTCTAGCTTTTGTCCTATTGTCACCGCTCAAAAGAACAATGACGATATTTCCGTATTGTTCGACCTTTTCAAGATAATCCAAGTGGCCCGTATGCAGCAGGTCAAAGGTACCGCTGGTGAGAACAATTTTCTGCCCTTTGTGTCGTTCTCGAACAGAAGCCAGGTCATTCAGCGTAATTATCATGAGCTCATCATAACAAAAGCCGCTGGTTTTATTCGTAGCGGAGAGCTTCGACGGGGTCGAGTTTGGCGGCCCGAGCGGCCGGGTAAAGGCCGGCGAGCATTCCAATAAGCGTGCCAATACCAACCACAGCCACAATAAGCCATAGGGGCAAACCAATAATATTGTGTGCTTTGACGCCTTGGCTTGCGAGCTGTTTATTTATGAAAACATTCGCAATACGCGTCAGCCCAAACCCAGCGGCCACTCCCAGCACGCCACCCATAAAACCGAGCATTGAAGCCTCAAAGGTAAAGAGTGTCCGCACCGTGGAACGCTTGGCACCAACCGCCCGCATAACACCAATTTCACGTGTCCGTTCGAGAATTGCCATAATCATTGTATTGACCACACCGACGGCCGCAACTGCCAGCGCAATGCCGCCAATGCCGCCCAGGACAAGTCCCATTATGTTGAAGACGGTTAATTGTTGTTGGATAGACGCTTCGGCGTCAGCAGCCCCCACGCCAAGCTTTTTAATCTCGGTAGCTGCGGCGGCGGCATTCTTACTATTATCGACTTTTGCTATCAGCGTAGCGTAGCCGTTTTGGGCCAGCATATCGGTTGTGACAAGCGTCAGGTGTTGCGTGGGGCTGCATGGCCCATGAACATTCTTACATGAATCTTGCTGAGCTTGTTGGTCGGCTACCGTCGATTGATACATGCGGTTCTGTTGCATGCCACGCATCCACTCCAGCGGCACACGGATAGTTTGGGAATTTTCACCTGTATCTACTACCCCAACAATTTTGGCGGTTAAGACCGTTGGTTTTTGTGTGTCTTGTGGATTATTGTTGCAAGCGC
>DATIHS010000043.1:0-4060 GCA_035480475.1 Patescibacteria group bacterium | reverse complement strand
CTTGCCATACGATAGTGATGAAGGTCGCGCCATTGCCGGCGCCGTAACATCTGTTATGACCGGCCACGCTTACGCGACGAGTGCTAAGATTGCCAACCGCGTGGGTCCGTTTGCCGGCTTCCACAAGGACCGTGACGGCATGTTGAATGTTTTGAAGATGCACCGCGGGGAAGTCTCTAAAATTGACGCCAGTTTAGTAGCAGAAGACTTACTAAGTGCCGCTGCCACTGCCTGGGACGACGCTGTTGAGCTTGGTGAACTATATGGGGTCCGTAACTCGCAAGCCAGCGTATTGGCACCAACAGGTACCATTGGCCTGATGATGGATTGTGACACCACCGGTATCGAACCCGACCTCGGCCTGGTAAAGGTCAAGAAATTAGTGGGTGGCGGTACCATGAGCATCGTGAACCAAACCGTCCCACGAGCACTAAAAGTACTCGGCTATTCCAAGGAACAAATCGACGATGTCATTAACTATATTGATGTAGAAAAGACTATTATTGGTGCTCCTCACCTCAAGAAAGAGCACGAACCTGTCTTTGCCTGTTCAATGGGTGACAATGCCATCCACTACATGGGCCACGTCAAGATGATGTCAGCAGTACAACCATTTATTTCTGGCGCGATCAGTAAAACGGTCAACATGCCTGAAGATGTGACGGTTGAAGACGTTGAGCAATTGCACATTGAATCGTGGAAACTAGGCCTCAAGGCCGTGGCTATCTACCGCGACAACTGTAAGGTAGCCCAGCCGCTCTCGATGGCCAAGAAAGAAGGCGCCAAAGAAGATGAGTCTGCGACTGTCGAGGCTATAAATGAGAAAATCATCGTCAAGGGTGCAATCCGCCGACCGATGCCCAAAGTGCGGCCAGCCAGGACCTTCTCCTTTACCGTGGCTGACTGCCATGGCTACTTCACGGTCGGTGAATATGACGACGGTACTCCTGGTGAAATCTTCATCAGCGTTGCCAAGATGGGCTCCACTCTGGCCGGTCTAATGGACTCCTTTGCGCGTTCCATTAGCTACGGTTTGCAGTATGGCGTACCACTAAAGGTCTACGTCAAAGGTATGACCAGCATGTCGTTTGCACCCGCTGGCATTACCGATGACGCCGACATCCGCACGGCCACGTCGCTGGTAGACTACATCTTCCGTCGCTTGGCGATGACGTACTTGTCATTTGACGACCGGCTGGAACTTGGCCTGGCCTCTATTGAGGACATGCCAGAGACCCAGACGAGCCTGCTGGATGAAGGTCTCGTAGTCCAACCGATTTCCGTGGCAGAAGTTGCCGTCGCTCCTGCGCCAGCAGTTTCCTCAGGCCCAGTCCTCGCGACAGGGACTGAAGCGCCAAAGGAAGAAGCCAAAGCGGTTAAACGCGATGATGCCGCGCCGATGTGCTTCAACTGTGGTAACCAAACCCAAAAAGCCGGCTCTTGCTATGTCTGCACAAGCTGCGGGTCAACCACCGGCTGCAGCTAAACATACATCCGCTCACCCTTCAGGGTACGGAAATCGCCAAAGGCACTCCCTTGATTTCCTCACGGCGTATAGCCGAGCCCCTTCAAGGTGAGCGGATTATGTTAAACTCAGGATATGAAAGCGTTTATCCTTTATCGGCGTGATTCCGAATTTGGCAGGCGAACAGAGGAATATGTCCACGATTACCAGCGTACGCGTAACGAAACGCTTGAAATGATGGACGTTGATACGGTTGAAGGTACGACGCAGGCGGAACTTTACGGTATTGTGGCTTATCCAACGCTGCTCATCATCCGTGAGGACAACCAACTTCTGAAAGATTGGCAGGGCGTGGAGAACTTTCCGCTTATGAACGAGCTTGCCGCCTACCTAGCCAGCTAGACTTATTTCAGCAAACAGATTACAATGCATCTAAACCACTCGAGTGGCTATCAACCACAAGGTGAGGGAAGAACAGCAATTGCCTTAGTAGAACCCTTCGGAGACGCCCGTAAGCCGTCAGAATTAAGTCCCAAGCAGGATGGTACCGCGCCCACATGAAGCGCTCCTGCAGACAGGGGGCTTTTTGTTTTTTAAGGAGAGAAATTGACTCGAGATGAAGTTTAAACAAGGTACACGCCGCAAAGCCATCGAGTACGAGAAAGATCTTGTACAGTATTGGAAGCAGCACAAAACTTTCGAGAAATCTGTTGAGATGCGGCCGGCGAGCAACGGTTATGTCTTTTACGATGGCCCCCCGTTTATAACAGGGGTTCCACACCACGGTACGCTATTAAGTAGTATCGTCAAAGATGCTGTGCCACGCTATTGGACCATGAAGGGCAAGCGCGTAGAACGCGTGTGGGGCTGGGATACACATGGGCTGCCCGCCGAAAACTTCGTAGAAAAAAAGCTGGGCATCACTGACCGTCATGAAATTGGTACCAAAATCAGCTTGGCTGACTACATTAAAACGGCCCGTGAAAGCATGATCCAAACGGGTAATCTCTGGGAATCAACCATCGATCGCATTGGCCGCTGGGTTGATTTTCAAGGCGCTTACAAAACCATGGATAAGGGCTATATGGAGTCAGTCTGGTGGGCCTTTAAGCAGCTTTATGACAAGGGTAAAATCTATGAGGGCGAACGTGTGTTGATGTACGACACCAAGTGGGCCACGCCGCTGTCCAAGGCCGAAGTCACCATGGATGCCGGAGCGTATCAACTGGTCACGGATCCGAGTGTGTATGTGAAGTTTAAACTGGTGGATCGCGATGCGTATCTGTTAGCCTGGACCACGACACCATGGACGCTACTGGCCAACACTGCGATTGCCATCAACCAAGACCTGACCTACGTTGAAGTTGATCTGGACGGCGAGCACTTCATTGTCGCCAAAGAGCTGGCTGACAAAGCCCTGACAAACGAGAAGCACCAGGTTTTGGACTACCGCGTCATACGTGAATTTAAGGGTAAAGAGCTGGTCGGGCTGTCTTACGAACCGCTGTTTGCCGATCGGGGCAAAAACGCCCATCAGGTTTGGCATGCGGACTTCGTCCATGCCGAAGAAGGCACCGGCATTGCCCATGAAGCCCCCGCCTACGGTGAAGAAGACTTTGAGCTGGCTGCAGCGCACAAAATCCCCGTGGTGCACGTGCTCGACGAGTACGGTACGTATACCGAAGGTGATTGGCATGGTGAAGACGTTTGGGAAATCAATAAAACCATCGCTAAAACCCTGCATGAACGCGGCATGGTCTGGAAAATCGACTACATCCAGCATGAATACCCCCACAACTTACGCAACGGCAACCGCCTGATGTACCGTGCCCACCCTAGTTGGTTCATGGATATCGCCGGCCAACGCACGCTGATGCTTGAAGAAAACTCCGAGCATATCAACTGGTTCCCCGAGCACATCAAACACGGCCGTTTTGAAAACACCGTCAAAACTGCTCCTGACTGGAACCTTTCTCGCGATCGTTTTTGGGCTACCGCCATGCCAGTTTGGAAGTCCGAGGATGGCGATATTAAGGTGATTGGTAGCTACCAGGAACTCAAAGAATTATCGGGGGTAGAGTTGGAAGATTACCATCGGCCGTGGATTGACGACGTGACCTTTGAAATTGATGGCAAAACCTATCGTCGCATTGAGAAGGTGTTGGACTGTTGGTTTGAATCGGGTAGCATGCCGTTCGCTCAGTTCCATTACCCTTTTGAAAACCAAGAAATCTTTGAGCAAAACTTCCCAGGGGACTTCATCGTCGAATACGTCGGTCAGGTGCGGGCCTGGTTCTACTATGTACACGCTGTTAACGTTGGACTGTTTGGCCGTAACGCCTTTAAAAATGTCATTACCACCGGTACGCTCGCCGGGAATGACGGCCGCAAGATGAGTAAGAGCTTTGGCAACTACACCGATCCCAACGAACTCATGGACCTCTATAGCGCCGATGCCTTGCGCTTTTTGCTCCTGAGCTCGCCTGTATTGAATGGTGAAGACTTTTCACTGCAGGACAAAGAAGTGGCTGACGTCAATCGTAAGCTGTCCATGATCTGGAATATGTATGACTTCTTTACGCTCTATGCCGATGT
>DATIHS010000042.1:0-3255 GCA_035480475.1 Patescibacteria group bacterium | reverse complement strand
TTTAACGCTCGTGCTGCGTTCCGCACTACCTATGGTTTCGTTGCCCTGCAGGATGACGTCAATTTTGTGGGCGTAATCGTTGTCTTTCTTTTTCATGTTCCAGAACGGTGATGTGTAGACGGGAAATTCTTGGCAGAAGACGACCGGTCCGAAGTCTTCTTTCATCTGGTTCTCGTGCTTATGGGTCAGCTCTTCGGTGTCGTAGTGCTTTTTGAGTTCGTCATATTGTTTGAAGTGAAATGACGCTTTGTCGCCGAAGCCTAGGTATTCTAGTAACTCGGTTTCAAACTTGGCCAGTTCATCTATACCACCTTTGATTTCAAACTCGAACATGGGGAAGATGATTTTGTGGCGGCCAGGTACCGGGTGTTGCTCGTTACGGTAGCTGGTGCTGACGCAAAAGACACCTGGTAAATCCGGCTTGGTGAGCATTTCATACTCCAGCCACATCTGCCCGGTCTGTGGCAACGGCCAGACTTCACCGGCATATTGGTAGGTTGCCACCGTCTCCGGATCCTCACAGGCTGCCAGAATGCTCAGCCTATCTTGCGTACTGACTTCGTAGAAGCCTTTGGCCAGACAGAACTGGCGTAGTTTGTTAACGACGTTACTAAACGCCGTGGTGTCTTCGACACCCATATAGTTGTGGGTCATGGTACCCTCCTTTTAATTAGTTTTGGGGCATAAAAAAACAGCCCCGAAGGGCTGTTTACAAAAAATATCCCGCAACCGGTCATGGTGCAGGATAACCTTTTTTATGCATCGCGTTAAAGGTTACCATAAACAATTTGCATCCGCAACCCCCAACCAAAAACCCGGCCTCGCAATGCCGGGTTTTTGTACGTCTAGGGGAAGCTAGACTGTGCTGCGGCGGCCCGTCAGCATGTTGACGATAAAGACAACCAGGGCGACTACCAGGAGCAGATGAATGAGTCCTCCTCCGATATTGCCAATTACACCGACTAACCAGAGTACCAATAGGATTGCAATTACTGTCCAGAGCATACCTTCTCCTTTCACATTAATATCACCTCTAGTATCTCTTGGACGTTGGCAATAAACAGTAAGGAATCTTACGTCTTGCGGCGCCAAACTTCAAAACAGATTGTGATGTCGTTCTCTGTTATTGGATCGCTGCGGCTAGCTAGCTCAAAGTCTTTTTCAAAGGGTGGGAAAAACTTGGTGCAGTGAAAATCCTGGTTTAGCCGGGTCAAGTACAGTTCGTCAGCTAGGTCAAACGTACTGCCAAAGATCCCTGCTCCGCCAAGATTCCAGATATCTTCATTTGCGTTTGTGATAAAGGCTCGCGCGTCTGTAACAGGTTCAAAACCAGGCTTTAGTTGGGTTTCTTGTGTTGCGACATAATTAATGCCACCCCTATAGGGCTTACTGAGCTCTACATATAAGCCATAGCCCATCAGGATAAGTCCGACGGATTGAACTTTGGCGCGGTAATACTTAACATCAGAGGGAATTTTCCCTTGCCAGGGTATGCCGTTGTCATCGGCTATCCCCCGTTGGCTATCAATTGCGGCAATAAAGCGGATCATAGCTCTCCTCGCATAAGCTCACGGAACGTTGCTACCAGGTAGAATGAGCCAGTGACAATGCCGAGTGGCGCCGCTTGTTCTACTAGCATTTGGTAGGCATTGGCGTAATCCGGCTCAATTAGTACCCTTTCATAACCTAGTTTACGCGCTTCGTCGGCCAATACAGCTGGATCAATGGGTTTTGAAGGTAAATCCTGGCTAGTTTTAAAGGTAGTCAGGATAAGTTGGTCCGTAATCGGCTGGAGGGCTGGTAACACTGCCTGGAATTCCTTGCCCTCTTTCAAGCAGAGTGCCACGACCGCTTTCTGATCTGGAAATTGCGCCTGGAAACTTTCTACAAAAGCTTCCATCTTTTGCCCGTTATGCGCCCCATCCATGATGAGTGTTTTGGCACCGACCTGCTGGATATCCATGCGCCCTGGCACCACTGTTTCCAAACTCTTATTGAGCTGCTCGATTGTTAAGCTGGACAAGCCATCTCGTTGGGCCAGAGAGTCATAGACATGATGGGCTAACAGCCAGTTGTGTTGTTGGTAGAGGGGTAAATCGGCCAGTTTTGCGGTGGAATCCAAGTTAGTGCGTTCAGTTGCTTCGTCGACTATCTCTAAGGTGGCCCCAACCTCGTCAGCCCGCTTTTGGAAAACTGAAAGTACCGCGTCAGCTTGACGATACGTAAAGGCATGGTTACCGGCGTGCATAATGCCGGCTTTTTGGGCAGCGATTTCCTCCAAGGTATGGCCAAGGATATGCATATGGTCATAACCGATGTCTGTTAAAACGCAAATTTTGTCAGGGTTTTGGGCAATATTGCTGGCGTCGTGCAGACCGCCAAAACCAGTTTCAATCACTGCATAATCCACCTGGATTTTGGCAAAATACCAATAGGCAAGGGCCATGAGTAGTTCGAAATACGACGGTTCTGGCTCAAAATTTTGAATGAGGTCCAGAAACTCGCCCAATTCACGGCAAAACACTTCTTCTGCAAGTGATTGAAGATTCACTTGAACCCGCTCTGCAACCGTATCAATATGGGGTGAAACCGTTAGCCCTGCTGTTTTGCCAGCTTGTTGCAACAAACTTGCCAGGTAATACGCCGTCGAAGTTTTTCCAGATGTTCCAGCCACATGGATAATTCGTAGCCGCTCCTGGGGATTCCCCAGATGTGCCATCAAGGGCTGCACACGCTCAAGCGTAATATCCCGCCCGGTCATAGCTTTGACCATTGGGATGTAAGCCGCCAGAGCCTGTTCAGCCTCAGCAATATTTGCGAGTTTCACCATATGCCAGCTATTGTAATACGACTTACTCGATTGGCGCTTGTTCAATGTTCGTTTGAGTCAAACATTCGTATAGTTAAATATTTGACTTTTGAAATGTATTTGTGTAATATCTCTGTTATGTCAGAGGAACTTGCACACTATTATAAAGCGCTATCTAACCCGGTTCGGTTAGCCGTGTTTATTCACGTGGCTGATCATTCGGAAGGCTATGCCCCAGAACGCAAGAAAGATACGTGTGTGAACGAAATTTCTAAAGCTATTGGCATACCTCAGCCTACTGCCTCTAATCATTTGCGTGTTTTGGAAGAAGTCGGCTTAGTGAAGTCAATCAAAGTCGGCACCAGGTGTTACCAATACGTTAGAAAAGATGCTGCTAAAGAGCTTTTGGACAAATCCCAGTATTTTTTTGAAATGGCCCATAAGAA
>DATIHS010000041.1:0-8674 GCA_035480475.1 Patescibacteria group bacterium | reverse complement strand
CTCATTAGGGCAACCTCGCGGTAAGCATGGGCATGCGCAGTTAGGTCGTCATAGATAATAATCGTATCCTGGGCCAACTGTTGCCAGAGGTATTCCGCCATCGCCACGCCCACATAAGGGGCAATATAGCTCATAATCAGTGATTCAAACATTGTACTAACGATAACGATGGCTTTCTTAAGCCCGTCATTTTCTTGTAAACGCGTCAGTAGCATATCAACGTCGTCACGTCGCTTGGCAATCAAGACGTAGACAACTACTTGGTCGGTGTTTTTTTGATTGATTGTCAGCTGTGTAACTAGTGTACTTTTGCCCGACTTACCGTCACCGAGCAGCGCCATACGCTGCCCGCGCAGGACTGGGAAAAGGGCGTCAATAGTGGTTACACCGCTTTCTAGCTGGGTATCCAGTAATTTGCGAGTATATAGTGGAGGTGCCATATTAAAAACCGGCCAAACACCGTCGGCAGCAATCGGCCCTTTGCCGTCAAGCGGTTCGCCCATGACGGTAATCACCCGGCCAACAAAATCCTTGCCAACCTTGGAGACCAATTCCTGGTGCTGGATAACTGCCACCATGCCCACCCGCAGCGTTTCACTGCCAAGGTGCAGGACTATGACATGGTCTTCATTAACTTGGTGTACAAAGCCTTTGCTGCCATCTTCAAACATCGCCAAAGCATGTATGTTACAAGGTTGCAAACCATGCACCCGCACTAAAAACCGGTCCACCGCAATAACTTCCCCAACGGGGTTGCCATCAGCGACCAGCTTATCAAAGTGTTGGTTGCCGGAATTCATCGATGGGCTGCCTCCGGTTTGACAACCGGTGCATGGACAGCTGCGCCTTGTTGAGCGGTTGCCTGCTCCCGGCCTTCGCGTAACTTACTTATCAAGAGTACCCGTTGGTCCTTAAAACGTTGCCGCAAGCTGAAGTCAAAGTATTTGTTGGTTGTCCGCACCACGCAGCCGGCCCCGATGCTTGGGTGCAAGCCAATTTGCAGAAGAACATAGGGATGCATTTCTTGGCGGATCCAGGTCATTAAACGTTGTGTAAACAGTGGTGAAGGGTCAGTATTGAAGCTGACGTGGAGTAGTGGAGCTTTTTGGTAAATCGTCTTCAAAAAAACCGCAAGTTGCTGGCGATCCACTTTTTCCAATAAGTTCAAATGGTTAGACGCCACCATTTCGTCAAACAAGTTACTTGTTTTTGGGAGCTGGACAGCTGTACCAGGTTGGCGGATTGTCGATTGTTGCAAAAAGTTATCAACACTTTCAGTTTCTTGCAATAGCCGCCCAACATCACTGCGCGTCACAACACCAGCTGGCAGTAATAGTTGTGTTGGCTTAGCCGCCATGTGTTATATCCTCAATGATATCTTTCTTGTTTTCGTTGAGTTCGTTCAGTACGTATTCTAGCTGGTCGTTCAGGTCAATCTGATTGCCAATGGCGGCCAGTACATAGTGGTTTACGATATCGGCCATGTTTTCTTCAAAACGCTTGAGCATACGGGCTTTTTCTTCTGAGATCTCTTGGGTCAATTGCTGACCCATCAACTTACGCTGTTCCTCAATGGTTTCTTGTGTTTTGGTAATGGACTCGATAGCTAGTTGCTTGGCATCGGTGATGGATTCTTCGTACTTGGCAAACTCTTCCTGCAGCTTTTGGGTAATTTCACTTTTCATGTACTCATTGAGCTGGCTCGTCGTCAAACGAAGGTCCTGCTGCAAGAACATGGCATTTTCACCAATAATCTTTTCGAAATGTAGACGGCCGCGATTGCGCAACTCTTCGCGGAACTCGTCGTTAAAGATACTTTCGACGCTTTGTTCAGCCCTATCAGCATACGGGTCACCCCCGCCCTGCTTCTTCGGTGAAGCCTTGAGTTGTAGGGCCAAATAAATAAAAGCACTAGTAGCGGCCAAGACGCTTGCCAGCACTAGTATCACACCCCATAACTCCAAAGTTTTATCCCACCTTTACAATCTTAGTATCAAATATACTCCAAAAACCCCTATAAGAAAAACGATCATACCGGTGATAATGACCTGGATCATACCGCGGATAATCGTTTTTTTGCTGAGCGGGTTACGTCCGATTGAAATAAGAGCGCTGCGTACGCCACCGTATAACAAGCTGGCCGCAATGATTGTGGTGATGAGAAAGATCAAGATACCGAGGTAAATGCGCACGGCGTTCACCGGCTTGCCCGCTATAGCAGCCGCAGCTTTTTGCAAAAATTGTGGCACATTCGGTTCCGAAGCTTTGAGGAGGGGGTTTTTCGCCACGCCGATATCAACACTTACACGACCGATGGAGACCTGTTTGGTGGCACCGTCACTATCTTTGAGCTGTGTGGTACTGACAACATCTTTACTACCATCAAAATTACCGATAGCACGACCGATGATGTATTGGTCAGCGGTACCAGCTTTCATACCAATGCCCGCAATAGCGGAAACAGTTATAAAGTCACCGCTAGCAACAGTGCCCATTTGGGTACTTACCAGGACGTCATAGTGGCCAGTGGTGGCTACGAAGACACGCTGCCCGTCATTTGAAAGGGTGACAGGTGCATCGTTGGCGTTGACGATAACGCCGTGCATTTGGTCAGCTTTATCCCCTGAAACTGGCTCGACTTTGGTGTTGTCATCTTTCTTGATGGCAACAATCATGCCACGTTGTAAGACACTGTCGGCGTTATACCCTTCAGTAACGGCTTGCGCCGATAGCGAATGGCTGAGGCTCATGGCAATGAGCACGCCAAGCCCGGTCAACGCCAAAAGGCGTTGCCAAGTCAGATATTGTTTCATTTTTGTCTTGAACATGGTATTGCTTAACTGTCGTTAAGTATACCCTACTCAAGTATTTTGGCTAGTGTTTCTACAGTTTTTGTAAGCTGGGCGCTGCTTGTGGGCCGACCGAGACTAAAACGCAAGGACGCGCGGGCCTCAACATCAGACCGCCCGATGGCCTTAAGGACGTGTGAAGGTTCTTGGCTGCTGGCGCTACAAGCCGAGCCGGCCGCGGCTTGGATGCCGGCTTCATCCAAAGCAAACAACAACTGTTCGTTATCTGAGCTGGGAATAGTAACGTGTACGTTGTTCGGCAAACGGTGTTTGCGCGAACCATTGATAATCACATTCGGAATTTTCTGTTCGAGGAGCTCAATAAAGTGCTGTTGAAGCGCTTGAAGGCGCTGGACTTCTTCTTTGCGTTTGGCCTGCGCCAGACCCAGGGCCTTCGCAAAGCCAATAATAGCAGCAATATTTTCTGTGCCACTGCGACGGTTCAGTTCCTGGCCACCACCGCTAATAAGTGGCTCCAATTCCACATGGGCAGCAACATATAGGATCCCACTTTGTTTTGGGCCATAAATTTTACCGCCGTTGAGGGTCATCAAGTCAACTCCCAGGCGATGGACGGCGATCGTAAGGTAATTTCCAGCCTGGCAGGCGTCGGTATGGAAGTAGAGTGGTAGATTATTGCCTGTTTGCTTGCGGGTAGTTCGGATGCTTTCCAAACCGTGCGCGATTGCTGATAACGGCTGTACTGTCCCAATCTCATTATTGGCGTACATGACACTAACGAGAACCGTGTCATCCCGCACTGCCTTCAGGATTGCTTGCGGGTCGATTACACCATCGGGCCGCGGATTGACTTCTGTCCCGCGCCAGCCATGGCGCACTAGCTGGGCAACAGGCTCGCGTACCGAATCGTGCTCGAGAGCTGTCATTACGATGTGTGCACCGGGAAAGCGCTGGGCCACACCCTTGATCGCCAGGTTATTGGCCTCTGTTCCACCAGCCGTAAAGGTAACTTCCGCCGGACGCACCGCCAATAGTGACGCGACTTCAGCCCGAGCCTGGTCCACTGCCATTCGGACCTTTTTAGCCGCCAAATAGTTGGCCGACGGGTTAAAAAACTGCTCAGCAAAGTACGGTTGCATTGCTGCAAGTACCGTCTTATCGAGCGGCGTCGCGGCCGCATAGTCTAAATAAATTGCCTCAGCCATTAGCTTCTAGTATACGTTAACAGAGGGAATATTGCTGTTTAGGCGCGGATGGCGCCCTGGTACATTTCACGGTTGACGCGGTCAAGGTAGATTCGCACCGCTTTGCGCAAACGCTGGGCTTCAGCGGCTTCGACACGCTGGTAGTGACCATGTTGCGACTTTAAGATGCCGTCTGGACGTACATCATAGCGAGTAGTCTGAACTTGGGTCTGGCCGCGGGCATCATCCCACTCTTCGTGCCAGATCCAGGTCATTTCATCCAAGCAGAAAAACTCCCGACGGTGGCCCTCAGGTACCGGCCCAAACACATTGGCGCCGATCTTGGCCTCGTGGCGGATCAAATTACGATATAACTCGGCTTCACGCTCGTCTGCCCGTTGATTGATCAAACTTTTTACAAGTTTCTGAATCATTACGCTGCGTCCCCCAGGTTAATCCGAGGTGGAGCTTCTTCATAAATCTTATCCATCCAGGCTTGGATGGCGGCCGTATCAATATCTGTGCGGTTCAATTCTAAGTCTGCTTGGGTACTCATAGCTGCTTGGGCAGCTTTTTCAGCCCGTTTCTCATCCAAGGAACGAACTTCCGCCAACTGCGGTTCAGCTGGTGTTTCGACTTTCGGTGCCTCAGGGGCTGGTGGGCCCATCTTATGAGCGGCCATTTCGAGTACGCTAAGACGCCGCTGCACGGACGCAGGCCATCGGGTAGAGGGGTCAAGTTCGGGATTATAATCGCTCATATACTACCTAAGAGAAAACAAATTGCAGGCGTTCTGGGTGGTCACGGTGGCGATGTCTACCAATGTTTCTTCCCGCAGGCCTGCTAAAAACTCCGCCGTCAACACCACGTGTTTCGGCTGACAGATTGTACCACGCTCAGGGGTAGGTGTCAAGAAGGGCGCGTCAGTTTCGAGTACTAATTTGTCCAAGGGGATTGCCCGAGCGGCGGCAAGCTGTTCGGGATCCTTGGTAAAGGTCATGATACCGTTCAGGCCCACATACAGACCCCTGGAGAGGATGGCATCCAACACCTGTGTATTTGCCGAAAAACTATGAATAACCCCTCTAAGGCCCTTAAATTGGTCAAAAACGGGCCAAAAATCGTCAAAAGCGTCCCTGACGTGAAAAATCAGCGGTAAATTATGGTCCTGGGCTAGTTGCAGTTGAAATTCCAATAGCTTGAGCTGATCCTCCCTGGGAGAATGCGAATAGTAGTAATCTAGGCCACATTCCCCGATGGCTACGACCCGAGGCTGGGTCGCCAGGGCTGCAAACGCAGTTTGGGTTTTTTTGTCCAGGTGGTCTTTGGCTTCGTGCGGGTGAATGCCGACCGCGGCCCAACAGTGGCCATCGTGTTGCGCGAGCGCCACCGCCATTTCACTGTCGCGCAAGGTACAACCGACGCACAGCAACCGAGTAACCCCGGCCACAACGGCGTCATCAATTAAGGGTTGCGCGGCGGTAAAACCACCTTTCGCCCACTTGTCGCGAACAAAGGCATCACCGGCCGTCTCTTGAGAGGCCTCTTGAATATGGCAGTGGGTATCAACAAATTCCAACATTGTTACGCCGCTTCTGGCTCTGGAGTGGTCTTGGGTGGGGTGTCTTTGCGTGGAAAAAGTGTACCTTCCATTGGCCGCACCACGCCTTCTTCAAACATATGCCGAATTTTCAGGGCGGTTTCGGGCATAAAAGGCGTCAAGAGTTCGGCAATTTCCAGCAAGTTAGCAACTTGGTAAGCCAAAACCTCGCGTAAATGCTCGGCATCCCCCTGCTTATTGAGTTCCCACGGTTTTTCTTCGTCAACGTACTGGTTGAGTCCCCGTACCTGCTCCCACACCTCGTCAAGCGCCCGGTCAAGCCGGCAAGCTTCAATAGCTTCCCAATATTGGGCCTGGTCGTGGGGGGATTCGGGAATGGCACCAATAATATTGTTTTGGTACTGCTTGATCATGGCCGCGGTGCGTTGCACGGCATTACCTAGTTCATTTGCCAATTCATTGTTATAAGCCTCGTGTAGCCGCTCCCAACTGAAGTCACCGTCTTCATACGACGGGATGTGGCGTAAAAAGTAGTAGCGAAAGGCGTCTACGCCGTAGGCATCAACAATCTCCGCCGGATGCACGACATTCCCCAGCGATTTGCTCATTTTTTGCCCACCGCTAGTAATAAAACCATGGACGTATAAGGTTTTGGCCAATGGCAAACCGAGCCCAAGCAGCATGCCGGGCCAAATGGCAGCATGAAAGCGGATGATATCCTTACCGATCACCTGCACGTTGGCGGGCCAGAACTTCTTAAAATCCTCATGTTCGGGGTAACCGAGCACGGTGATATAGTTCATGAGCGCTTCAAACCACACATACATGACCTGCGTCTTGTCGTTCGGTACGGGGATGCCCCAGGCAATCTTATCAGCCGGGCGGGAAATGCTAATATCTTCCAGGCCGTCCTTAATGACCTGCATGATCTCATGTTTGCGGGTGGCTGGAATAACCCGAAATGAACCATCCTGGATGGCTTTTTGGATTTTTGGGGCGTAAGCACTGAGTTTAAAGAAATAGTTTTCTTCCTCGATCTTTTCGTACGGCCGGTTGTGATTGGGACAAACGCCTTTGTTGGCCTTCACAACTGCTTCGGGGAAAAAGGCTTCGTCGCCAGTACAATACCAGCCAGCATACTTACCCTTATAAATGTCCTTTTCGAGCGCCTTCCAGATGAGCTGGGCGCGTTGTTCGTGGCCGGCGTCAGTAGTGCGTATAAAACGGTCGTTGCTGACATTGAGCAACTGTGCTAGGTCACGGAATTTCTGGCTTTGCTGGTCGGCAAAGTCTTTGGGTGTGATGCCCTGCTCTTCGGCTTTTTCGGCAATCTTGCCACCGTGTTCGTCGGTGCCGGTACAAAAAATAACTTTATTGCCCTGTGCCCGGGCGGCACGAGCTAAAGCGTCGGCCAATACAAATTCCAAGGCGTGGCCGATGTGCGGGTCGCCATTAACATACGGAATTGACGTCGTTATGTAGTAGTTCACCGCAGTATTGTAACAGATTAGAACAGGGACTGCTGCGAATCTGCCACATCTTCCGTAACAGCCACTTCCACCCCTAATTTGGCCGCCAAACGATCAACATACGGCACTTGGCTCTTGAACATTTTGGTCTTGGCGGTGGGCAGGTCAAACCAAGCGGCCCGGTCATTTTCCAGAAACTCAGCCTGTTGGCCCGATTTGGGCGGCCACTCCATGGTAAACGTATCGAGCAGTGCCAATTGATCAACATCAATCTCAGCCTCGACCGCCCAGATGTAATTGGTCTTATCGCTCTGCGGCAATTCCCCCAAATCTATATAGTCGCCCGCTGGTGGAAGTATTCCCAATTCCTCTTCAAACTCCCGCTTGGCCGCCGCCATATGGTCTTCGTCACCAGTAAGTTCACCCTTAGGAATTGACCACGTATCTTTATGGCCCCAAATTGGCCCTGCCAAATGCAGCAATAGCACCTCTAGCTGCCCTTCCCGCCGCCGAAACGGCCAAATGCCAGCACTTTGCTTCTTCACACCCTTATTTTACTTACTCGGAAAGGATTTTCACAAAACCACCTGGATAATCCGGGTGGGTCTCCTGAAAAATTTCTGCGTGACCGAGGGAATCATCCTCAGCTACCGGCCAAAGTTCTGAACATGGGCCGTGATCGAGACAGGCTTCAAGCGGATAGGCATCGTAGATAACCCTACAAAGAGTTTGGAACTGAGGAACGTGCAAGGATTCTGCTGAAACACCGGCATTTGCCGCTAGTGCGCCCACTCCTACGATTTCAGCTTCATCTGCAAGCGCCATACGTAGAAGTTTGTTAACTGAATGCATTTGATTAATCATGTCTTCGACTGCAACGACTCGCTTGCCTGCGACCTGATCTCTGAAACCATTTCGAGTCAACGCAAAAGCAACACCATTATCGGAGGGATCATCAGACCTAACTTTATCGGCCCAAGCTGTTGCGACAGGCCGACCTGTTGCTTCAGAAAGATGAAAAGCCGTCCATTGCCCCAATGGGATTGCGCCGATGGCTGGGACTAAGACAGTGTCGACCTCTAAGTCAACATACGGTTGGGCCAAATCATAACCAACCTCATGCATAAACCGTACATCTGTCAGAGCAGGATCAACGTTGCAATAGCCAGTCAGGTGCTTGCCACTATTACCTATAAATTGATTGCCCGTATCTAGGTACAAACACCCTCGGCTTTCTAATTGCGACCTGTAGTATGTGTCGTTTCTTTCAGATGTTTCTATTGTTGGCATTACGCGGCCATCCCCATGTTTTCAACTATTAGATCGACGGCTTCACCACCAGTTAAACCGTAGGATGCGGCTTCAGTTATTGGCCGGCCAATAACCAATAAATCAGCTCCTGCATCCATGGCAACATGTGGTGTTGCGGCAATATTCTGTTCATCTGGATTGATGGCGTAAGGTGGTCTAATGGCAGGTATAACAAGCAACATGTGGGCAGTCCTCGGGTCATTTTTCAACATTTCAGCTTCGTGTGGAGAACAAACCAAACCATCCAAACCGGCATCGACTGCATGGTATGCGAAGTCCCGAACCTTTGTCATGCGGCTAGCTCCATAGATACTTGTACACGTCTCAATTGGATTATTA
>DATIHS010000040.1:0-2801 GCA_035480475.1 Patescibacteria group bacterium | reverse complement strand
ACAACGACAACAACAATTGCGATAATCATCTACATCCCCTTTCTTAAGTTACTGATATTAGTATAGCACCCCTGTCAGCCGCAAAACAACAAAACGACCACAAAGGTCGTCAAGTTGTTTTGGTGGGCGAGGTGGGACTTGAACCCACAAGGCTTATTCAGCCAACGGATTTTAAGTCCGTCGCGTATACCAATTCCGCCACTCGCCCACGTCAGTGTGTGATACTTGGGTAGCCAATTTGCCGACAAAACAAGTTTGCTCGGCAAACCTAACTACCCCAGCAAGCCACCTCCTCTCAGTTTTTCAAACAGCATTGCTTGGTTTGAAAAACTGTACCCGTTTTGCGAGAGGATTCGCAAAACGGAAAAGCGCAGAAATTGTCCGAGGTTGAAAGTAAGCTTTCTGTAAAAGCTTACGGAAACCAAGGTACAAGTTCAAGCTGGAGGCGCGTACGGGTAATGCTCCCGTCTATCAGCTTTTGCAGAGCTGCACCTAACTTCTCGGCCAACGCGCCATGTGCCTTATTCTAACAAACATTGGTGCCGCAGAGAGGACTTGAACCTCCACGGGGTTGCCCCCACTAACTCCTGAAGCTAGCGTGTATACCAATTTCACCACTGCGGCCAACAATAACAGAGGTAATTTTAGTTGAACGCATGAATAAGTGCAACCGCTATACGACAGTCGCCGAGGATGACATGTGCTATCATAACGGGAGTAAAGTTTAGGATAACCGTCTTTTCTATGAGCAAAGTCGCAGCGTATTTACAAGAACACCTGTCGGGTGAAGTAATGACCAGTGCCGATGTTCGCGGCTACTTTTCAACAGATGGCAGTATTTTCCAGATTATGCCCTCTATCATTGTTTATCCTAGAAATGAAAATGATGTTCGCAAAGCGGTACGTTTTAGCTGGCAGCTAGCCGAACGCGGCCGAACTATACCTATAACCGCTCGCGGCCTTGGCACAGATCAGAGCGGCGCCGCAATTGGGGCCGGTATATTATTGGTTTTCCCGGCACACTTAAACCGTATTTTAGAGCTAGATTCTAAGACCGGGACCGTTGTAGTAGAGCCTGGCACAAATTATGGCAAGCTTCAGCAGAGCTTGCACACCCACAACCGTTTCTTGCCACCCTTCCCGGCTTCACTTGAGTACAGCACTGTCGGTGGGGCTATCGCTAACAACGCCGGCGGTGAAAAGAGCTTTAAATACGGTGCTACCCGGGATTTTGTTAAGAGTCTAAAGGTTGTTTTGGCCAACGGTGAGGCTATTGAAGCCAAACGCATAAGCCGGCGTGAGCTCAATAAAAAATTGGGGCTAGCGACATTTGAGGGCGAAATTTATCGCAATTTAGATGTTTTGATAGAAGAAAACCGCGAACTTATCCAAAAAACAGTTTTAGGAGTCAGTAAAAACTCAAGCGGCTACAGTTTGGCCGACGTCAAGCGCCGCGATGGTTCTTTTGACTTAACACCTCTCATGGTGGGGTCGCAAGGCACGCTTGGCATAGTAACCGAAGCAACTTTAAAAACCCAGCCGCATAACCCCTCCACCACACTCATTGCCGCCTTTTGCGACGATATCAATGTAGCCGAAGAAGTTGTCAGCGAATTGCGTGGCCTAGCAGATAAGCCTAGCGCCATAGAGCTAGTTGATGAGCACTTGCTTAACTACGTCCACAGTCAAAACCCTAATCAGTTAAAGGGCGTGCTTGAACCACCATTTCCAAAGATTGTCCTGTTAATTGAATTTGACGATCAAAATGAGCGTACCCAGAAGCGCATGGCCAAAAAGACCATTAAGATAATGAACCGCTACCAGCTGAATTATCAGCTAGAAACCGACCCCCGCGCCAAAGATGAACTCTGGAAGATTCGTCACAGCGTTGCCGCAGTTTTGGCTTATCCTAAAGGCAACGCCCGGGCTTTACCAATTATTGAAGACGGCATCGTGCCGCCTGAGCAATTTGGCCAATACCTGAATCAGCTTAGTGCGCTTTTCAAGAGTTATAACTTAGACGTCGCTGTTTGGGGACACGCCGGGGATGCCAACTTGCATATGCAACCTTTCCTAGACCTAAGCCAAGTTGGTGACCGTCAAAAAATATTCCGCCTGCTGGATGATTATTTCAATCTGATTGTTAGTCTTGGCGGAAGCCTTAGTGGCGAGCATGGTGATGGGCGCTTGCGGGGGCCATATCTGGCCAAAGTTTATGGTGATGATGTTTACGAGTTATTCCAGAGGGTCAAACAGATCTTTGACCCTTACGGCATTTTGAACCCCGGAGTGAAGATTGACGCGTCATTAGAAGCCAATAAATCAATATTAAGAAACAGCTACACAACGGGCAAATACGACCACATGCCCCGCTCCTGAAATGAGATATTTCAATGGAAACTAGTTTTGGGCTTAATGCCACTACGTTCATTGGAGTGGCAGGGGCAATTTGTATATTATTCGGCTTTTATCGTGTGAGTATTGGCAAATGGAACGGCAAATCTGTCTGGTATGAGCTTGATAATTTGCTCGGCGCGGCACTTTTGGTTATTTATCAACTGCGTGTTGGCGCGTATGTCAGCGTAGTGGTTAACGTTATCTGGGCAATCATGGCGGTAGTTGGAGTTAGCTCAATTGCCCAAAGGCGCAGCAAAAAGATCCACCGGAAATCTTGAAAAAAACACCTTAAACCTATATTATTGAGCCTGTTCTTAGCACATGCTACCGGGCGAGTGGTGGAATGGTAGACACGCTTGTCTGAGGGGCAAGTGCCGCAAGGCGTGGAGGTTCAAGTCCTCTCT
>DATIHS010000039.1:0-20259 GCA_035480475.1 Patescibacteria group bacterium | reverse complement strand
TTGAGAACACCGCATAAACCCGGCTCACTCGTCAAGGCTCTCACACTTTTCAGTGACTTGGAGGTCAACTTGAGCTACTTGCAATCGGTACCCATACCAAGCTCACCTTTCCAATACCGTTTTTATATTGATCTGGAAGCGGGCATTGAAGAGGAGCGCGTCCAAAAAGCCTTGCAGGCACTTGCCATCTTGGATTACGAAGTTGACATCCTCGGCAGCTACCACAAGGCCAGTTTGCCACAGCCAGAAGCCTAAACTGACTATCAGACTGTTTAACAGGGATGATATACTGCTACTAACATGGCTTATAAGAACAAGCGTGTAGCTGAAGTTGCCAACGTCCTGAACCAACGCTTTGGCGAGCTCAAACAAAAGGCAGATATTCTCAAGGCTGTTGAATTAAGGGCGCTCTATGCCGAGATCCCACAACTGCCAGCAGCTGAACGTGGTGCCTTTGGTAAAGAGATCAATACGCTTAAAGCCGAACTGGAAGCAAAGGTTACAGCACATCATGAAGCGGCTGAGGCCTTACCATCCATTGATGTAACCGCCCCTTTTGATATAAACCTCGCACCCGCTGACCGGCCAACGCTATTACCCGCCGAAAACGGTACCATTCATCCCTTAATGCGAGAGTTAAATCATGTTCTAGATATCTTTGCCCGCATGGGCTTTACGGCGGTTGAGTCACGTCAGCTGGATGATGACTATCATATGTTTGAGACGCTAAACTTTCCTGCCGGCCACCCCGCTCGCGACGATTACGACACGTTTATGACCACCGAAGGCCTTATCGCCCCGGCCCACACGAGCACCATGCAAAACCGCGTGTTAAAACAGTTCAAAGACCGCCTAAAAAAAGGTGACGACATTCGCGTTGTCATTCCTGGTCGCGTCTTTCGTAATGAAGATCTGGATGCTCGCCACGAACATACCTTTTACCAATTGGAGGGCGTCTATGTGGGCAAAGGCATACACGCCGGTCACCTGATTGCCACGCTAAAAACCTTCCTTCAGGAATATTACGAACAGGAGCTGGAAGTAAAAACCCAACCGTTTTATTTTCCTTTCACCGAACCAAGTTTTGAGTTTGCCTTAAGCTGCCCATTCTGCCAAAAGAAAGGCTGCAACGTGTGCAGCTATAGTGGCTGGATAGAATTGCTCGGCTGCGGCATGATTCATCCGAACGTGCTCTCTATGGCCGGCATCGATGCCAAGCAATACACCGGCTTTGCCTGGGGTTGCGGTATCGATCGGTTAGTTCTTATGAAATATGATGTTGAAGACATACGACACTTCGAATCCGGCAAACTCGAATTCCTGAGGCAGTTCAAATGAAAATATCGCTTCATTGGGCACAGCAATACAGTAATGTTGAACTTGATAAGATTGGCACCGAAAAGCTCGTGGAAAAAATTGGCGCTCAGCTTGGAGCAGTAGAAGAAGTTATTGAGTGGGGGCCGAAGTACGATGGCGCGGTTGTCGCTAAGGTTGTGGCTTGCCAAAAACATCCCAATGCCGACAAGCTAAGCGTCTGCTTGGTAGATGATGGCGGCGTTGTCAAACAGGTATCTCGTAATAAAGATGGCTTGGTTGAAGTCGTTTGCGGTGCACCCAACGTTAAAGCAGGTTTGACGGTAGCCTGGTTGCCGCCCGGTATGACAGTACCAGCTACTCTTGATAAAGATCCTTTTGTGCTTGAAGCACGCGATATTCGGGGCATGGTCAGCAACGGCATGCTGGCGAGCGCAGCTGAACTGGGCATTAGTGACGACCATGGCGGTATTTTGGAAATTGAGACTAAAGATACGGGTGATGAAGTAAAGCCAGGCACGCCATTCAAACAACTGTATGGTCTTGATGATGTGGTGATTGACGTGGAAAACAAGATGTTTACCCACCGACCAGACCTCTTTGGTGTCTTGGGCGATGCGCGTGAGATGGCTGGTATTCAACAGCTGGCTTTTAAGAGTCCTGAATGGTATCTAAACGAACCTAAATTTGCCGCGGTTAAAGGGTTGGCGCTTGAGGCAAAGATTGAAACTAATCTGGTGCCGCGCTTTATGGTCGTGGCCATGGACAATGTGGCAGTCATGCCAAGCGCAATTTGGCTGCAAACTATCCTGACACGAGTTGGCATTCGGCCGATTAATAACATTGTGGATATTACGAATTTTGTGATGCATCTGACGGGTCAACCCATGCATGCCTATGACTATGACAAGGTGGTGAAAATTGGTAAGAAATCAACTGCCAGCTTGGAAGCCCGCTTGTCCAAAAAGGGTGAAAAGTTGCAATTACTGAATGGCAAAATACTTACTTTGGCTGATGATTCGACGATCTTAATCAGCGCACACGGTGTCCCCGTTGGTATTGGTGGTGTCATGGGCGGTGCCGAAACAGAGGTGGATGAGACCACAAAACGCATCATTTTGGAGGCAGCCAGCTTTGACATGTATAACATTCGTCGCACCAGCATGTCGTACGGCTTGTTTACCGATGCGGTAACGCGGTTTAACAAGGGCCAAAGCCCTCTGCAGAATGACCGCATCATGGCCTATGCAATTGATCTTGTTAATACGCATGCCGGAGGCAAACAAGCAAGTAATGTTTGCGATGAACAGAAAAAACTGGTTGTGCCAAAAATGGTGCGGGTAACTCCGGCGTTCGTGAATGAACGTCTGGGTCTCGATTTGAGCGCTGATGCAATGCAAAAGCTCCTGGAAAATGTGGAATTCAGTGTTGAGCGGCCAGATAATAATGAGCTCAAGATCACGCCACCTTTCTGGCGAACCGACATTGAAATTCCAGAAGACATCGTCGAAGAAGTTGGCCGGCTGTATGGTTTTGACCATTTGCCGCTTGAGTTGCCCAAACGCGATCTCACTCCCGTGCAACAAGACGAACTCCTGATGTTTAAACATCGCTTACGCACCATTCTCGCGACTGGCGGAGCTAATGAAGTCCTAACCTACAGTTTTGTACATGGTGATCTGTTGACAAAGGTGGGGCAGGATCCCAAGAAGGCCTTTAAGCTTAGTAATGCTCTCAGTCCCGAGCTGCAATATTACCGACTGAGCCTAACACCGAGTTTGCTCGAAAAGGTCCATATGAATATCAAAGCGGGTTTTGACGAGTTTGCTATCTTTGAAATTGGCAAAGCGCACAACAAAGAACACTTTGATGATGACAAGCTGCCAAAAGAGGGCCAGAAGCTGGCGCTCGTCTATGCGGCTAAACTTGCGAGAGCAGGGGCCGCTTATTACCAGGCTCGCAAGCATGCCGATGAGCTTATGGATAAACTTGGCATCGATGTGTTATATCGGCCTCTAAGTGAGGCACCAACCTATCAGACCTCTATGCCGTTCGAACCCACCCGTAGCGCCGAGATTGTCGCGCGTCATGACGGCACCATTGTAGGAATCATTGGTGAGTACAAACGCTCGGTGGCCAAAGCCCTAAAGCTGCCCACCTACAGCGCCGGCTTTGAACTGTCTACCCTCAAGCTAGCGGCGGCACAGCGCGGAGGTAATTATCGACCGTTGCCAAGATATCCAAAAGTTAGCCAGGATATAAGTCTGAAAGTACCGTCAGCCAAGACATTTGGTGAGGTTTATGACTTTGTTCACGACAATCTAGATTGGCCTGAACAAACACAAGGCAGCCTCGAGCCAATCGACATTTATCAAAAGGATAAAGCTAGTAAGCACATTACCCTGCGTCTAACTATTGCATCGTTTGAAAAGACGTTGACCGACCAAGAAGTAACCAAACTGCTCGATAACGTCGCTGCAAAGGCTGCCAAAGCTCTCAGCGCCGAAAGGCTCTAAAATATGCTGCCGCATGTTATCTCTTCAGTCCTATCCGGCCTGGACCTATTTGCACGCGGAGGTGGCGGCGGTTCCGGCGGCGGAGGCGGAGGTGGTGGCGGTGGCGGAAGCGGGGGTGGCGGTGGCGGTATCGTTGCGCTTTTTGTGTTGGTCGGCTATATGCCCACCCACGCTGCTGGTATTTGGTTTCGCTCGCATCTCATCAATCCCGCACGAGTGATTTTCAGTATAGCTACTACGTGTATCTTTGTGGCATTTTGGTTTGCCGTGGCAGCAGTTGGCTTGAAAGGCTGGGGTGTCATCCTTGGCATTTTGGCTTTTGCAGGTGGAATCGGCGGCTATTACGGGTGGGGCGAAAAGGCTATTAGTAAGTTGACCCGAAGGGCGCAAGCAGATTTGCAGCAGGCGGCCACAACTGATAAAGCATGGAATGCCGAGGATTTGACGCAGTACGTTCAAGGAGTCTTTGTGAGCTTTCAACAAGACTGGTCGGCCTTTAATGTTGAACATATGAAAACGTACCTGTCAGAAAATTATCTTGCTCATATCAGCTTAATGCTTGAAGCCTTAAAATTGCGCCAACGGCGTAACCAAGTCGATTCGCCACGCTTGCTGTCCACCCCGCTGCCCACACAAGTACAGGATTTTCCGGACAATTCGCAAGACAATGTGACCTTTGCCATCACTGGTGCAGCCGACGACAAGTTAATAGAAACCGTCGATAGCCAAGAACAACAGCTATTTGAGGATAAGAGCAGCTTTACTGAGTACTGGCACTTTATCCGACAAGGTAATACCTGGTTACTCGACAATATATCCCAACAAACCGCAAATATAATGATGTTGCGTAGCTCTATTATCGAGTTTGCGAGTACAAACGGTCTATATTACAGCGCTGATTGGGGTTGGTTGTTGTTGCCCCGTCGAGGCGTGTTATTTAAAGGCGGGAAGTTTGGTGTCTCAGATATAAATAACCACACCATTGGCCGCTACAAGGACATAATCGTTGAGTTGTATACCTATTTGCCGAACCCGAATGTCCAGAGCTCCAACAGGGAGCAATATGTGATCGCGCAAGTTGCTTTGCCAAAGCGGTATGATGATTTGATTGTCCAAGCCCGGGAAGGGCTGCTGTCAGATATGTTTCAGCGTACGCCCAAAGGCTACAACAAGATGAGCCTAGAATGGCAGGACTTTAATAAGCGCTACGTTGTTTACGCCACCAACGTGGAACAGGTAACAGCTTTTGAACTATTGCACCCAGTCTATATGGAAAAACTGTTCACCCTGCCGTTTAAAGTAAGTATCGAAGTCGTTGATAATGTGGTTTATCTGCATACCAAAGATAAAAAAGCTGACTACGCGGTCATGTATGAGATCTTAAAAGCGGCCTTTGACGAGATGAAACTCTAGTTGCTGGGATATACTTAACGTGTTAAGCTTTAACTGAGATGAAATACATTTGGCGCATCCTAAAGTTTACCAAAGAGCTCAAGGGCTACTATGTGGCCATTGGGCTTATGACCATCTTGCTCGCCAGCATGAGTCAGCTCGTGCCGCTGCTTACCAAAGCCGCTATTGACCAGATTACACAAGGCCTAAAGGGCGGACACACCAGTGTGGGCCTAGTTGCTTTTTACGCCTTTCTTATCTTTCTAACTGATCTTGGCCAAACCTTCTTTGCTAATATTGGCGGTTACTGGGGCGACATGGTGTCGATTAAGCTCAAACAATTAATGAGCAACCGTTACTATGAGCACCTATTGAGTCTGCCGCAGCACTACTATGACACCGAGCTTACCGGTACCATTATCAATCGTATGAGTCGTGGTATCCAGGACATCGGCGACTTCATTCAGATGTTTAGCAATAACTTCCTACAGTTCATTTTTAGCACCGTTTTTACGCTCGCGATTGTGGCCTATTATGCTTGGCCTGTAGCCCTGATGCTGCTCACACTGTACCCGATTTTTATTTGGATGACTGCCCGCACCAGCAACAAGTGGCAAAAGTACCAAAAAGAGATCAACGAAGACCTCGATATCGCCAGCGGTCGTTTTGCTGAAAGTATTGGCCAAATCAAGGTTGTCAAAAGCTTTGTCCAAGAACTACGCGAGCTCAAGTTCTTTAATAAACGATTGCAACATGCTGTCAACACCACGAAACCGCAGAGTCAGTACTGGCACCGCCAAGACAACAAGCGCCGCAGCGTTCTGTCGCTTATCTTTTTTGTCGTTTTCATGTACATTTTTGTCCAAACGGCGCGAGGTCATTACGGTATTGGCACCATGGTACTCCTCATTCAGTATGCTCTGCTCATTCGCATCCCTATCTTTAGCATTAGCTTTCTTGTGGACCGCACACAACGAGCCGTGGCCAACAGCAAGGACTACTTTAAGGTCATGGACGAACAGCCCGAAATTGCCGATCATACGGGCGCAAGTGCACTCGAGGTTCGGCAAGGCGAGATTGCATTTGAAAATGTTTCCTTCAGTTATGACACCAAACAACCAGTTTTACAGGCCATTGATTTAACGATCAGCTCCGATACAAAAATTGCGCTGGTTGGTGAGAGTGGCGAAGGAAAAACCACGCTAACCAATCTACTACTGCGGTTGTATGAACCCGAAAAGGGTACTATTCGGATTGACGGCCAGGACATCAATGATGTGACGCAACTGTCTCTGCGCAAGAACATTGGCGTCGTCTTCCAGGAGCCTGCTTTGTTTAGCGGCACTATTCGGGAGAACATCAGCTATGCGTCGCCGGGCGCGACTGACAAACAAATTCGTGATGCCGCAAAAGCGGCTAACGCTGACGAGTTCATTTATAAACTGGAGCATGGCTACGATACGGAGATAGGTGAACGTGGCTTGAAGCTTTCTGGCGGCCAAAAGCAACGCATTGCCATTGCCCGCGCCCTATTAAAGAATGCTCCCATCCTCATTCTTGATGAAGCTACCAGCAGCCTTGACAGCAAATCTGAAGCTATGGTCCAGGAAGCCTTGGAACGACTTATGAAGGGCCGGACGACCATTATCATTGCGCACCGCTTGAGCACTATCCAACATGTCGACCAAATCATTACCCTGAGAGGTGGAATGATAGACGAAGTTGGTTCACCGGCCGAGCTAGCCCACAGTGGCGGTATTTACGACCAACTTCTCAAACTGCAACGGGGTAAGGATAAAGAACAGACCAAGAAGAAGCTGCAGAGCTTCGAAATTGCTGTCTGAGTAGTGTAAGCTGGGTCTATGCGAATTGCCGTCCGAGCCATTGTGATCAAAGATGACCAACTCCTGGTGATGCACCGTAACAAGTTTGGAACAGAATACGATACGCTGCCAGGTGGCAATGTCGAGATTGGTGAAACTCATGAACAGGCACTCTTTCGTGAAATTGACGAAGAGACAACCGTAACAATTGCTGACCCGCATTTGGTGTTTTTGGAACACGCGGGAGATCCGTACGGTGAGCAGTACATTTTCCTCTGCCGATACGTCAGTGGCGAACCGCAACTTCGGAACGATTCTGAAGAAGAACTCATCCATCGCAAGGGCCAGAACCTCTATGTGCCTGGCTGGGTCAAATTGAGTGACTTGCCGAGCAAACCCTTCAAGTCTGAAGCTCTTCGCGACCGTTTACTGGCTGCAGTCCAAAGCACCTGGCCAGATACCCCCGTTGAATTCTAATGTTGCACAAAATACCCTAGCAGAAATTGCCGATGCAGGCGTATACTAAACACCCAGATTAAGGAGGGTACCTTACGAAATGGCGAAGCCGCATGAGCGCGTCTTTGCGTTAATCGGCGCACTGCTATTCTTAGCTACTTCGGTAGCTGTGGCAGTAGTTGTTGTTTGGCAAGCCCATCAGCAAAACCAAACAGACAAACAGACGCAAGACCTTACGAAGCAGTTACAAAATCAACAAAACCAAGGAGCAAATGTGCAAGGCAGTAAACTACCAAACTTCACACCCGTAGAAAAAGTCGACACGTTGCAGACAAATGATACACAAGAGGGCACGGGTCAGGCGGCCCAAGCCAGCGACACAGTCACCGTTAAATACACTGGAGCCTATGCCTCCGACGGCGTTATTTTTGACAGTTCCGATATGCATGGTGGCCAACCGATCAGCTTTCCTTTAAATGGGGTTATCAAGGGCTGGACTGATGGCATTCCCGGCATGAAGGTCGGCGGCAAGCGTCGCCTGCTCATTCCAGCCGAATTGGCGTATGGTGCCACACCACCTCAAGGTATCCGGGCGAATGCTGACATGGTTTTTGATGTAGAACTCGTCAAGATTGGACAATGAGAAAACCACAGGTAAAATTGGAAAAAACACAACATATAGGGGGTTTACAGAAAGCATAAACGCTAGATATACTAAAAGGGACTTCTACCGACCGACTGGCAAAAAGCCAAGGATCGGCCAAAGCCCTTCGACAAAAACCTAAGAAACAGCAAATAATAAGGAGACTGTCATGGTCAAAAACATCACTATCTTTACAACGAATACTTGTGCTTACTGTGGTATGGTCAAAAAGTTCCTCGGTGCCAAGGGGATCAACTATGAAGAGGTAAACTTGGATGCCTATCCAGAGCGCCAAAAAGAGGCCTATGAAATCAGCGGTGCCCTAACGGTACCCGTTACCGTCGTGACTAAAACAGATGACACTAAAGAAGTAGTAATTGGCTATAACTTAGCCAAACTAGCGCCTGCTGTTGCATAGAACACATGGCAGATCAAAAAGAGATTCATGAGCTGGTCATTGTGGGGGCGGGACCAGCAGCATTAGCAGCAGCAGTTTATACAACGCGCGAAGACATCGACACCGTTTTATTCGAAAAAGGTGTGGTGGGTGGTTTAGCAGCGGTGACCGATTGGGTTGATAATTACCCCGGTTTTCCAGATGGTATTGCCGGCCTCGACCTAGCGGAAGCTTTACGGAAACAAGCCGAACGCTTTGGGGCGGATATCCGTCTGGGTGAAGTGATGAGTATCGCCGGAGAGGATGGCCTTCAGAAGCTCGAGACTACAGAAGGTCCCATCTACGCCAAAGCCATCCTGTTGGCAACGGGCAGTGATTATAAAAAACTCGGCATTTCGGGCGAACAAGAGTATTACGCCCGTGGTGTCCATTACTGTGCAACGTGTGATGGTGCTTTTTATCGAGACCGTAAACTAGTTGTCGTGGGTGGTGGCAATTCAGCCGTTCAGGAGTCACTCTTTTTAACGCGCTTCGCTTCACATATTGACCTCCTGGTGCGCAGCCAAGTTAAGGCGAGCGATATTTTGCAGAAGGAACTCAAAAAACACTCGGATAAAATTACCGTACACGAAGGGGTTGCCACCAAAGAAATTGTGGGCGAGGATGGCCATGTGGTTAAAGTGGTGGGCGAAAAAGCTGGCAAAACAGTCGATTATCCAACAGATGGTGTGTTTGTCTTTATTGGTTTGCAGCCCAACACACAGTTTTTGGAAAAGGGGTCAGTGAAGCTGGACGCTATTGGTATGATCGAAGCCTCTGAAGAACTGGAAACGAATGTTCATGGCGTCTTTACCGCCGGTGATGTCCGCAGTGGTGCCACTATGCAGATCGCCAGTGCGACTGGTGAAGGTGCGACTGCCGCCCTAAGGATTCGTAAATATTTGGAGGACCTCGAACGCACCTCTTGAAAACTTTACACGCTGAAGTTTTTCTGTAAAGCTAATGGTATGGAGCGTGTAGATTTGCCTTCCATGTATGAGCTTTGCTTGATGCACGCGCGGGCCGACCGCGCTATGCGTGTTGTTGTAACCAGACAGCTAGATACCGCACAATTAACTATGATGGAATGGCTCGCTTTGGCAGTTGTTGCTGAAGGCCCTCGTGAAGGCCTGAGTATGTCCCAAATCGCCATTATCTTAGATGTTACATTGCCGCAAGTAACAGCGCTAGTAAGCAGTTTGCTTAAAATGAAACTGTGTAAACAGAAGGTATTAATTACAGACCGACGAGGACGCCAAGTGATTGCCACTTTGAAGGGCAAAAGGACTGTTGCTAAGCTTGAGGAAACTATCTCAAAAGCCATGCGCACCTGGAGTAAAGATATTGCTCCGGACGACATGTCTGTCTACATTGAAACAGTCAAAGCGTTAGCGCGTAAAGACACAGATTAGTTAAACTAATAAAGTAATTTTCTAGGGCAACGGATAGCCTGGGAAAAAGTCCAAAACGAGCTTGTTGTGGGCGATGCCCGCTTTGCCTAAGTCAGCTTCAAGCGCTTCTGTTAGTGGCTCGGGGCCGGAAACATAATACAGCTGCTCGCTAGTCTTACCGGCAATGTCTAATATTAGCTCGGCCGACAAACGTCCCGTCCGCCCCGACCAACCAGCGACTTGGTCGGACAAGACAATATCAAACTGGGCACCATAATTTTGGAACAGGTCCTGAAAGGCCACATCCTCTAACTGACGGGCGCCATAGATGACGTGTATCTGGCGTCGTTCTCCTTGGTCAGTCAGCCACTTAACCATACTGCGCATCGGTGTAATGCCAATACCACCGGCCACAAAAACAAGTGGGATTGTGGTGTCTTTGGGTAGGACGAAGTCACCCATCGCTTCCGACATTGTTACCTGGGTGCCTATGGATAATCCAAACAGTGTTTGCTTGAACGTACTCATGCGATCAACGGCTTTTTTAGTCGTCATACTCAGCAGCGGTTCGGATGGCGAAGATGATAATGTAAACCACCGCTTTGTACCACGGTCATCCGCGCCTTGGTGTGGCAACGACATCTCAATATACTGGCCAGCCACATAATCAAGCGGGCGCTCCGGACGAAACCAAAATGTCCGCGTATTAAGGGCTACTTCTTCGGTCTTCTCAAGGGTCACTTGCATGCTTTTATTATACGTGAAGGCGGCGTTTGCGCGTAAAGCGTTCAGGATAATCGGTACAAATACCAACCTTAGGATATAGGGTACCAAGAAAGCGTACTTGGAAGGGGTGGTTTACGGTATACACAATAAGGTCCAACTTTGCTCGACGGCACAGGATGTAGGTCAAAGGATTCAGAAGCCAGTAATTTAAGCAAACGCCATTAAAACGAAGACGTCTTGCCAAACGAATAATCTCTAAGGGTTTGGTCCTCTCTGAGCCATACAAGGGCAGCTTGGGCGCGAGCTCGCGTAAGACGACAAGCTCTTCCAGCTTGAATGATAAGACGTGTGGCTTGGCCTTTGGGAAGCTTTGGAGGACGGCAAGAAGCTCGCGACTACAGCCGGAGGCTTTTAACTCAATGTAAACGGGTTTGGAACCGATGACCTCGAGCGCTTCCGACAACGTCGGTACATGCGCTCCGCCATGGAGAGGAATTTTTTGTAGCTGCTCCAGAGTGAGCTGGCTAATTTTCTTGCGGCTTGAGCCCACACGCGATAAGTCGGCATCGTGACAAACCACCAACTGGTTGTCCTTCGTCTTGCGAATGTCGAGCTCAATACCAGCTACTCCCAGGTCGACCGCGGTTTGCAGGCTGGCCAAGGTGTTTTCTAGCTCTGAACCCGCCGCGCCGCGGTGGCCAATAATTTTCATGCCACAACCAATTTCATCAACCTAGTGTACAATATTACCGAAGTAATGGAGGAGAAATGGCTGATTTTAACCAAGTTTTAACCCCGGGCGACATTAGTAATGGCGTCCTAAATACTGTTGTCGAGATTCCTGAAGGCTCATTTTTGAAAGTTGAATGGGATCGCAAGCGGGCTGCTTTTGTACTGGACAGGGTGGAGCCAGCCATCTTTGCCAAACCATGTAACTATGGTTTTATCCCCCAAACTTTGGATGAAGACGGTGATGAACTCGATACGCTGATTGTTTGTGATGAACCATTGCCAACAGGTATCTGGCTCGAAGGTAAAATTCTTGGTGTCATGAATTTTGAAGACGATGGCGAGATGGACCATAAAATTGTGGTCCGCCCGTCAGATGACCGCAACAGTGGCGATTGGCTAAATAGCTTAGATGACCTGGGTGAGCGTTGGAAAGAAAAGGTTGCGCACCATTTTAACCATTACAAAGATCTCAAAAAACCTGGCTCGACGAAAGTCCTGGGCTGGGGTGATATTGAAGACGCCAAAAAGATTATTGACGAGTGCATTGAGCGCTACAAAAAACAAGCCTAAGCGGTTGCGCTTCGGTGTTGAACACCGTACAATACCCTTGAATATGCTAAAGCTTAAACAAGGGTAGGGACATGAAAACACGTATTGCCATTAATGGCTTTGGCCGTATTGGCCGCAACGCCTTTAAAGTGGCGTTTGACCGCAGCGACTGCGAAATTGTTGCCATTAACGACTTAACCGACACCAAGACATTAGCCCATTTGCTGAAACACGACAGTAACTACGGCACATACCAGCATGACGTCAGCTTTGACGAGTCGAACATCATCGTTAACGGCAAACACATCAAAGTCTTGGCCGAAAAAGAACCCGCCGCTTTGCCTTGGGGAGACCTAAAAATCGATGTCGTTATTGAATCGACGGGCTTTTTTGTTGATCCAGCCAAAGCCAAGGCCCATGTTGATGCAGGGGCTAAAAAAGTTGTTATCAGTGCACCAGCAAAAGGCGAGGGCGCAACAACAATTGTCCTGGGAGTTAATGAAGACAAGTTAGCAGACGCTGGTGAAGTCATCAGCAATGCCTCGTGTACAACTAACTGTATTACCCCTGTGGCTGCTGTGATTGAAAGCCATTTTGGCATTGAAAAAGCCATGATGACCACAGTGCATAGTTACACTGCAAGCCAACGCCTTCAAGACGCCCCAGCCAAAGACTTGCGTGAAGCCCGCAATGCGGCCGAGAACATCGTTCCTACCACCACGGGTGCCTCAGTTGCTGCCGCCAAGGCCTTGCCAGCGCTTGAGGGGATCTTCGGTGGCCTCTCCGTCCGTGTGCCTACCCCGGTCGTTTCGCTAAGTGACTTCGTCATTATTACCAAAAAGCCCGTCACCGTTGATGAGGTTAATGAGGTCTTCCGTAAAGCCGCCGAAGAACCATTCTATCAAGGGATTCTAGCGGTAACTGACGAAGAACTCGTGAGCAGTGACTTCATTGGCAACAGCCACTCTTGCATTGTAGACACGAAACTAACTGCTGTCATAGGCGGCAACATGCTCAAAGTTGTGGCTTGGTATGACAACGAATGGGGCTACAGTAACCGTTTGGTCGAAGTCGTGGCTGACGCTGGGCGCCTGTTGCACACCAAAGAAGACCATTCGGGCAAACACGAGTAGGTAAAGTATGAAAATCTTCGTCGCAGCCGACCACCAAGGTTTTTACCTTCGTAATGCTTTGGTCGCATATCTCAAGCGAGCTGGGTATGATGTGCAAGACGATGGCGATACAAAGCTTGATCCTGAAGACGATTTTCCAATTTTCGCGGCCAAAGTGGTGCAAGATATGCAAGCCTCCGGTGACCCCGATGCCCGCGGTATCCTTATCTGCGGTAGTGGACAAGGCATGTGTATCGCGGCGAATCGGTTTAAAGGCGTTCGAGCTTGCATGGGTTACGACAGGGAATCGGTACGCTCGTCACGCAATGATGATGACGTCAATATTTTGTGTCTCGCGGCCAGTATCATAGAAAAAGACGAATCAAATGTATTGGTTGAAACTTTCTTGAACACGCCATTTTCGCACGTCGGGCGTTACCAACGGCGTATTAAAGAAATAGACGAATTGTAATGGCCGTCATTTGTCCAACAGTCACTGCCTACGACGTCCAGGCTTTCCAGG
Source organism: Patescibacteria group bacterium (assembly GCA_035480475.1). GTDB lineage: Bacteria > Patescibacteriota > Saccharimonadia > Saccharimonadales > DATIHS01 > DATIHS01. Next base: position 6,646 of record DATIHS010000039.1, on the reverse strand, counting down.
CCCAGTTACGGCAGGTAAGTTTTGCAAAGCGTATCCATCTGGACTTTATGGATGGTGAATTTACGCCTGAGAAATCACCAGGGCTTACGGAAGTAATGCTACCGCCGCACCAGCTCGTGGACGTCCACTTGATGTACCAGAAGCCGATGGAATTGCTCGCCGATCTTGTTAAGTTGCATCCGCATATGGTGGTGGTTCATAACGAAGCTGAGGTGCATCACATGCATTTTGCCGCCGAACTGCACAAACACGACATCAAAACTGGTCTCGCGCTCCTTCACGATACGCCGGTTGAGTGGGCAGAACAGATCATGCATAGCTTTGACCAAATCCTTATCTTCAGCGGCCACTTAGGCTATCAAGGTGGCGAAGCCGACCTTACATTGCTCGACAAGGTAAAGTTTGTAAAACACCATCATCCCGAGGCTGAAATTGCTTGGGACGGCGGCATTAATGACCAGAACGCCAAACAGCTCGCCGAGGCTGGGGTTGATGTCTTAAATGTTGGCGGCTTCATCCAAAAAGCCGATAACCCAAAAGCCAATTACGAGCAGTTACAACAAGCACTTTCCTGAAAGCCTACAGATGTTACAATGGCGGTATGGCTCTCTTGGAATATGGCGAGAAGGATGTGAGTGAGGTAATAGGCACACCTATTCAAATTGTCTCAGAAACATATGGAACAGATGGGTTGCGACGACGTCTGGCGTTTGAAGTCCTAGAGTCTTTCGATGGCCAAGACCTTGAGTTTATTGATGATGCGTACAGTTTGGCGACAGAAGTTCATTGTGAAGATCGACGTCAACGTGAACCTGTTGAGAATCACCTTCTTCGTGTGGCAATAAGGGGTATTTCTGGATCTCACATCGACAAAAAAGATGCAATCATGGTGGCGGGCAACCTGTTGCATGATAGTGTTGAAGACCACTCGTGGAGTTTAGCGAAACAAGAACGCTCTACACCTGAAGACGAAGCTCGGCAAATGGCCTTAGAAACGTTGACGGGCCGCTTTGGAATAGAAGTAAGTACCATGGTTGGCTGGATGACAAACCCGCTCCCACGTGAAGGCCAAAACAAGATCGAAGCATATCGTGAACAATTGGACGCAATTGCGAAAAACGGCCCTTGGCGTTCGGCGCTGGGGAAATTTGGTGAAATTGCTGACAACTGTCTCGATGTTTACTGGCTTGGTGGGGCATACCGTGAGGGTGTTTTAGGGCTGGCTTATCGCTATTCTGCTGCTCCCCATATTTTTGCAGGCATTCTTGAGCGATCTGACATTGTTTTATCGCGTGCTGCCCGCAAATATATAACTGACCAACTCGAACTCATCGATCGCCGTCTCGAAGTCGTGCTAGCCGGAGAATAAGAAGTATTCCTTCATCTCCATTACTGATATAATCACAAGCAAGATGGCAGGAAAATTATCACTGCAAGAACTTGAGCTAAAAGCTGAAGCCATTCGGGAAGATATCATCCGAATGTTGGAGCATGCCGGCAGTGGCCACAGTGCGGGACCGCTCGGCTTGGCCGATATCTTTACTGCCTTGTATTTCGACATATTAAAACACAACCCCAAGAAGCCTGATTGGGAGGAGCGCGACATCCTACTCCTCAGCAACGGCCATTGTGTGCCGGTGCGCTATGCCACCATGGCGGAAGCCGGTTATTTCGACAAAAAAGAACTGATGACACTCAGGCAATTCGGCTCTCGCCTCCAGGGGCATCCCGAACGCCTGCGCTTGCCCGGCCTTGAAAATACCAGTGGGCCACTCGGTTGTGGCTTGAGTCAGGCCAGTGGGATGGCGCTGGCCTTGCGCATGAACAAGCAGTTACACCGCTGGGTGTATGTGGTTTTGGGCGATGGCGAACTCGATGAAGGCAACATTTGGGAAGCAGCTATGCTGGCTGGAAAGTATAAGTTAAACAACATCATAGCTATTATTGACCGCAATAACATCCAAATTGATGGGCCAACCGAAAGCGTCATGCCGCTGGAAGATTTGCGGGCCAAGTGGGAGGCCTTTGGTTGGCACGTGATTGAGATAGACGGCAATAACATTGAGGCAGTTATCGATGCCTGTGCCATGGCCCGTGCTGTCGTTGAAAAACCGGTCATGATCATTGCGCATACGGTTCCGGGTAAAGGCGTGGATTTTATGGAATATGATTTCCATTGGCACGGAGCACCTCCAAACCACGAGCAAGCCATAAAAGCCTTGAACGAGCTACGGACTTTGAAGGGCAAAATCAGGAGCGAACATGAGTGATTTGCATCTTGTAGCGGACGTACTCGCGCTTGACATTGCCAAAGAACCAACGCGGAAAGGTTTCGGCCGAGGCCTGTTAGAAGCTGGTAAACGGAATGAGAACGTCGTGGCGGCTTGTGCTGATTTAACCGACTCTACCCAGATGAGCCTATTCCGAGATGCTTTTCCTGAGCGCTTCATAGAAATCGGTGTTGCGGAACAAAACCTGGTAACGGTAGGTTCAGGTTTGGCGGCGATGGGCAAGGTGCCCTTTGTCAGCTCGTACGCAGCCTTCAGTCCAGGCCGTAACTGGGAACAAATCCGCACCACTATTTGTTTGAACGACCGTCCCGTTAAAATCATTGGTTCGCATGCTGGATTGTACACGGGCAAAGATGGGGCAACCCACCAGATGTTGGAAGATATTGCCCTGATGCGTGCGCTGCCTAATATGGTCGTCATTGTACCAGGTGACGGTGTGGAAGCCGAAAAGGCCACATTAGCTATGGCAGCTGACAAGCGTCCAAATTATATGCGGCTGGCACGCGAAGCCACGCCGATTATCACGACCAATAAAACCCCGTTTGAAATTGGCAAAGCCTACGTTTTTGCACCAGGTGACGACGTGACCATTATTGCAACGGGCACGATGACCTACCATGCGCTTGTGGCGGCCGAAAAACTGTTTAAAGATGGCATTGACGCCGAAGTTGTCCATTGCCCTACCATTAAGCCCCTGGATGCTAACACAATTTTGAAAAGTGTAAGCAAGACCTGCGCAGTAGTTACCGTAGAAGAAGCGCAAATCAACGGTGGCTTGGGCGGTGCTGTTGCTGAGTTATTGGGGGAAAACTACCCTGTACCGCTTAAACGTATAGGTGTGCAGGACCGTTTTGGTGAATCGGGCAACCCGGAAGAACTGCTGGAGCACTTCGGTTTGACTGCTAAGCACATCATGCTCGCTGCCCATGACATAATAGACCGTAAACAATAGCCAGAAAGGGTGGGAAGATGCCGTTAACACTTCAACAAATGCGTGCCAATAGTGAAGCTGCTCGTGAAGCTATGGAACGAGCTCGATCACAGCACTTTGCCCTCGGCGCTTTCAACTTAGACAATCAAGAAACCTTGAAGGCTGTCGTTCAGGCAGCCGCACATAAAAAGGCGCCCGTTTTGGTAGAAGTTAGCCAAGGCGAAGTGGATGCTCTTGGACTAGATAATATTCGGGACATGGTTGACAACTACAAAACAGAGTACGGTGTGGAAATGTATATTAATCTAGATCACAGCCCCACGGTAGCGGGCGCAATCGCCGGGATTGAAGCTGGTTTCGAGTTTATACACATCGATATTAGCCAAGCACGTAAAAATGCCACTCATGATGAAATTGTCACTGAAACTAAGCAAGTTGTGCAATACGCCAAACTCACCGGCGCACTAGTTGAAAGTGAACCCCACTACTTCGGCGGTTCATCGAATCTGCACACCGAAAAAATTGATTATGAAGAAATTCGCAAAAGCTTTAGTACACCCGAGGGTGCTCATGATTTTGTTGAGGCCACAGGGATTGATACATATGCAGCTGCGGTCGGTAACCTACATGGCCAGTACCCGGTGCCGAAAAAACTCGACCTGGAGCTTTTGAAACAAATTCGAGAAGCTATTAATTGTAATATTAGTTTACATGGTGGCAGTGGTACGCCTGGCCATTACTTTGTCGATGCAGTGAAGATTGGAGTCAGTAAGGTCAATATTAACAGTGATATGCGTATTGCTTATCGGCGGACGTTGGAGCGAGTCCTAGCTGATAACCCAACTGAGTACGCGGTCGTTAAATTAGTCGACACGGTGATTACTGCAGTTCAACAAGTTGTAGAAAGCAAAATTGACATGTTTAATTCGGCGGGTAAGGCTGTATAATAGCGCAAAAGGGGTGGGATGAGCGACAATAATCATACCTTAGACGTCTTGAGCATTGGTGATGTGGTCACCGATGCGTTTATTAAGTTACTAGACGACCGCGCCTATACGTTTGAGAATGAGCACGGCAAGTTCCTAGCCATGCCCTATGGCCTGAAAGTGCCGTTTGACCACGCGGAAGTCATCGAAGCTGTCGGCAATGCTTCTAACGCTGCAGTTAGTTTTGCCAAACTGGGGCTGCATAGTGGCTTGGTCTCGAATGTTGGTGGTGATTCGCATGGCCGTGACATCATCCAAGCCTTACACGATAAAAAGGTGGACAGCCGCTTCGTGATCATTAATCCTAACAAGCTCAGTAATTACCACTATGTCTTGTGGTACAAAGACGAACGCACCATCTTAATCAAGCACGAAGAATACGACTACCACTGGCCACGTTTCCGTTCAATTGACATACCAAAATGGGCCTACTTTAGCTCCATCAGCAAAAATGCTCTGGATAGCTACCACGACCTAGTAGCCGACTGGCTGGCCGAAAATAAAGATGTTAAGTTTGCTTTCCAGCCCGGTACGTTCCAGTTAGAGGCTGGTGTAGAGCGTCTGAAACGCCTTTATGAACGCTGTGAGGTGCTCATTCTGAACCGCGAAGAAGCGGTCCAGGTGACGAAGGGCAATTATGACGACTTGCATAGTTTACTCGATACACTTCATGGCTATGGCCCGAGCATCGTGTGTATTACAGATGGGCCAGCTGGTGCATACGCATCTGACGGTACCCAACGGCTTAAAATGCCGCCATATCCCGACCCAGCACCGCCTTTTGAAAGAACAGGCGCCGGCGACGCCTTTGCAAGCACCTTTGTGGCGGCTCTCATCCATGGCAACAATATAGAAGGGGCATTGCAGTGGGCGCCTATAAACTCGATGAATGTTGTCCAGCACACCGGTGCTCAGGCTGGCTTGTTGACCGAACAGGAGATCGGCGACTACCTCAAGAAAGCGCCTGATTGGTATAAAGCGGAGCCTTTCTAACCCAACACCTTATTACCACTTTACGCTCATGCTTAACGATGTTATGCTTAGGGCAGAAAAGACAAGGACAAAACCAAAAATGTGCAAACTACTGGCTGAACTCGTTGGCACTGACAGGCAAGTCATGCGTGAGATGATTGTCCGCCTAGAACACTCCTCTGGGGACCCAGGGGTTGATTTACGCCTTTCTGGTGAGATTTATGGGGCACTGCACATGAAAGTGCGTGCACTGGGGCTTGACCCAAACGACACGACGCCTAAGGAGCTGTATTTGGCCTTGCAAAACCTGGCAAGTTTGCATGATGGTTTTTTGGCCTCAAGGCTTGGCATTGAAAATAAGACTGATGCTGCGGAAATTTTGAGCGTGGTTACCGCTACGGTCCAACGTATGCATATTCCGAAACAGTGCTGGTCCCTTAAGGCCGTTGCAGCCAAACGGCTACTACAAAAAGCCCCTCCTAAAACGCTCATGAAAGCGCTAAATTACCGTTCCGTCGACTCCATGCTCAAGCGCGAACCAGCTGAAGTATTGCTAACTGTTGCCAGGCATTTGGAATCGGCCACCTGGCAAAAACACTTCATTCAGCACTATAAAAAACTGCACTCGAGTGATTTTGAAACAAAGCCTGTTATTATAGCCAGTCTAAATGGTAAAAGATGGCTGGCTCTCGGTGAAAACTATGCCCAAATACACCACAGCAACATCCTCCATAATCCTGAAGCTGGCTGCGTTGTGGTTATGCCGCTGCCGCAGGCTTTGCCAGGCCTTACCCTAGTCAGCCTATTGCTGATCCTGCACTATATTACCGAGATCCGTATGCACAGCACGTACTTTAAGTTCCATCATCTGCGGCCCGACTTCAGCGATAAGATGATTACCATGCTCACGCACCCTGAGGCCACCCATGGCCGCATAGCCGGCCAGCCAGTCCATTGGCGTGTCATCCACCGCTACTATGGCTCGGCCGCAACCCACAACCATCCAGAAATCTTTCAGCCCCATATCCAGCCAGAGGACATGGCCTACCGTAAAGCAGAGCATATACTCTACCACCTGGAACCGGCGCTACATTTTTGGCACCAGACTGATTGTGTCGGTCTTCCCCAGGAGGGTGGTCCAAGTGTGAGTTTTAACCTCATGGATGTGGCAATTAATCTCTTGAACGGATTGTCTTATGAGCGGCGTGTAGATTATCACGTGCGCGAAGCCGTCTGGAATGAACTCTTTAGTCGCTACCTGGGCCAACAAGCATTGGAACGCGAACTCACGCAACGTCTCGACGATGAAATCCTGAGCGCCTCTTTCGCCTTCAATGAGCTGGAATTTGCGGTATGAACTATGCCATTTGTGTCTCTGGCGCTGCCTCTGGTAAGACAGTAGAGGGGGCACATCTGTTGGCAGAGCAGCTTGGGACGGCTATTGCCAAAGCTGGTCATATGGTGAC